>DATLLB010000642.1:0-12719 GCA_035538075.1 Enhygromyxa sp. | reverse complement strand
CGGCACGCCTGCGCTGGCGATCCAGCGCCGCGCAGGCGTCAGGTCGGTTCAGTCGACGCCGCTGTTCGGCCGCGGCGGTGCAGTGATCGGCATGCTCTCGACCCACAGACGAACGCCCGGAGAGCCGAGCGAGCACCAGCTGCAATTGTTGGATCTCGTCGCTCGCCAGGCCGCCGACATCATCGAGCGGGCTGCTGTCGAGGAATCGCTGCGCCGCAGCGAATCACGGCTTCGCGCGCTCGTGCAAGCAAGCTCCGAGGTGCTCTATCGAATGAGCCCCGACTGGAGCGAGATGCGATACCTCGACGGCGGTGGGTTCCTGGCCAAGACCGAGGAGCCGACCGCCGGCTGGCTGTCGCGCTACATCCACCTTGATGACCGAGTCCAGGTGTTGGCGGCCATTCAGGAGGCGATTCGGAGCAAGAGCGTGTTTGCGCTCGAGCACCGGGTCACGCGGGCCGACGGCAGCTTGGGGTGGACGTCGTCACGCGCGGTCCCGTTGCTCGATGAGCACGGAGAGATCATCGAGTGGTTCGGTGCCGCCAACGACATCACCCGCCGCAAGCTCGCCGAGCTGGCCAATGAGCGCGCCCACGCGGAGCTACTCGACGCCAACCAACGCAAGGATGAGTACATCGCGATGCTCGGGCACGAGCTGCGCAACCCGGCGGCGGCGATCCGCCACGCGACCGAGCTGCTGGCTCAGGTCGAGAGCGACGACCCGAACGTCCTGCGGACTCGCGCCGTGCTCGAGCGGCAGTCGAGTCACCTCGCGCGGCTGCTCGATGGGCTGCTCGAGGTCTCGAGGCTCGTGCGCGGCAAGATCGAGCTCGAGCTACAGACCCTCGACCTCTGCGAGGTGATGCGGGTGGAGCTCAGCGATCGAGCGATGCAGCTCGGCGGTCTTCGACTGACGACCAAGCTCCCGAGCGAGCCGCTGTGGGTGCGAGGTGATCCAGTTCGGCTCGCGCAGGTGTTCGACAACTTGCTCGGCAACGCGATCAAGTTCACCGCTACGCCCGGCTCGATCTGCGTGAGCCTCGACCGCGACGAGTCGTGGGCGCGAGTCCGCATCCGCGACACGGGCATCGGGATCGCCCCGGAGATGCTCGACCGGGTGTTCGAGGTGTTTCGCCAGGCGAAACAAAAGGCGGACCGCTCGCTCGGCGGGCTCGGTCTCGGGCTGGCGCTGGCCAAGAACCTGATCGAGCTCCACCACGGCACGATCGCGGCGCATAGCGAGGGGCCCGGGACCGGCACGGAGATCGAGGTTCGGCTGCCGCTGTCGCATGCCCGAGTCGAGCCGCCGCCGGAGCAATCGTTCGAGCCGCCGCCGCGGGTCCGCGTCTTGCTCGTCGAGGACAACGCCGACGCTGCCGAGATGCTGCAAGCCCTGCTGACGCGGGCGGGCCACGAGGTGACCGTGGTGAGCAGCGGTCGGTCCGCGCTCGAGCGGCTGCAGACCGAGCAGACCGACGTCGTGCTGTGCGACCTCGGGCTGCCCGGCCTCAGCGGCCTCGAGCTGGCCCGGACAATCCGCGACGATCCTCAGCTGCACGGGCTCCCGCTCGTCGCCATCACTGGCTACGGTCAGCCCGACGATGAGCGCCGCAGCGCCGACGCTGGATTCCATGCGCACCTGACCAAGCCGGTCGACTTCGAGACCGTCGAGCGGGCGATCGGGGAGGTGCTGCGCAGGCGCGGCGCCTGAGCTCGAGCTCGTCAGAAGCGGCCGGCGATCCCGAAGGTGGCGCCAGCCGTTCGCACTCGCGGGCCTGGCAGCACGCCGATCGTCGGCATCACTCGCTTCTCGTACCAAGCATCGAATGCGCGGCCACGCCGTTGGCCGACGACGATCAGCGCGATGCCGGTGACGGCCGAGGCGGAGCCGAGCGAGAGCAGGACTTGGCCGTAGGGGAGGTCGTTGCCGTCCTGCAGGCGCAGCGAGACGATGCCGAGCAAGACGCCGAATGCTCCGGCCGACAGCGCCATGGTTCCGCCTGCGAACATGCCCGTGCCTCGCGGCGGCGCGTCGTGTTGCAGGCGCCACGGGGCGTAGCGCTTGCGCTTCGCCGCGCCGGTGACGAGCAGACCGATGCCGGTTGCGATCGCCACGCTCGAGAGCGTGGCGCCCGTGATCCACAAGCCGATCTCGTCGGAGTCGCTGAACATCAAGAGGCCCGAGGCGGTGCCCAGCACCGCGCCACCGCCGAGCAACATCGCGCCGACGGCCGTGGAGCCGTTGCCGTCGGGCGGCAGCGGATCGGCGGCGTGCTGCGGCTCCAACTCGACGATCGGCTCGGCGACGGGCTCGGTGTCCCACGACGGCAGCTCGCTGGGCTCGGGCTCGGGCGACGCCGCGACGGCCCGTGAAGAGACGGCCAGCACGGCCGAAGCCAGCATGCACGCGGGGGCTCGCCGGAGCAGCGACACGCACTTTGGTATCCCGACGGGCGGATCCGGTTCAATGCTTCGCGCAGCGATCGAGAGGGCCGCGCAACGCCGGAATATTCGAGTCGCTGACAAGCTGCTCGATCGCGGACCCGCACGCGTGAGCGCCTGAACCGAGCCCACCGGCGCGCGACCACCCGCGCATGACTCGACCTTTGCAGAACGCTCTCGCTGCCGGGCTGGCGCTGAGCATCGGGCTCGCGCCCATCGATGCCGCGCTCGCCGGCGAACCAGAAGGGCAGGCCTTGCGGATCGTCGCCGAGCCGCCGGTCGTCGCCGAGCCGCCGCCGATCACCCTGGCCGAACCACCGGCGCCGGTGATCGAGCCTGCGCCTGTGCCTGCGATCCCTTCGATCGACAGCCCGCGACCGCGACCCGGCACCGGACTCGTCGCGCTCGGAGCGTTGAGCCTGGCCGGCAGCGCGACGCTGGTGATCGCCGGATTGGCGGGACCCGGATGGCTCGACGTCTCGCGTCGCGACGCGGCGATCATGGGCGGGCTCTCGCTGCCCGCCGCGCTGATGGGCTCGACGTTGGTGATCACCGGCGCGCAGGTGAACCGCCGCTACAAGCAGTGGGCCGATCGCAACGCCGTCACGCCGCCGCGGATTGGCAATGGGCTGATCGTGACGGGCGCGGCGGTGACGAGCGTGGGCGTGGCTGGGCTCGGCTTGTCCGTGCAGCGAGCGATCGTCGACAACAATCCCACGCTCGGGGACTGGGCACTGGTCGGCGTGTCGGGGGCGGTCAGCACGATCGGGATGGCGATCCTGATCAACGGGATGCTCACCCGATCGAAGTTCGCCGCGTGGGAGAGCGCGGCCCATCTGCAGCCGGGCACGATGGCGCTGCGTGGCGGCGCCGGGCTGAGCCTGTCCGGGCGCTTTTAGGGCAACTTGGTGATCAGCTGATCGATCGCATGCACGGGCGCGTTGTCGCCGGCCATCAAGTGGGCGATCGCGGAGTAGACCAGGCGCTGCTTGGCGAGCGGCTTCTGTCCGGCGAACTCGGTCGAGGTGACCGCGAGCGAGTAGTGGCCGGGCGAGCCGATCGTGACCTCGACGGTCGCGTCGGGCAGCCTGGCGGCGATGGCGTCGTGGAGTTGCTTGGCGATCTGCTCGCTCATCGCAAGCATGATTGCACGCCGGAGCCAGTTCGAAGACCCCTCGGGGGTCACTACGTGCGGTGGCAAACAACGTGCCCGGAGCGAGCGAAGCGAGCGGCGCGAACGAAGGCGGCCGCGGGGGGCCAAGTTAGAAGCGTCCGCCTGCGCCCACCGACGCGCCGCCGTACAGCGGGAGGATCATCGGCCGCAACTCGAGTCGGCTGGTCGCCGCACCTGGGGGCAGGGGCGGGATGGGCTTGCGCTTCCATCCGCCGGTCGCTTGATAGCGTCGCTGGTTGCGAGCACCGATCACGAACATCACCGGGCTTGCGACCGCCGACGCAGCCCCGACGCCGATCATCGTGGCGCCCCACTGCGGGTTGTCGTCGAGCAGCACCGCGCCAGCCGGGATCAAGCCGAGCGCGCCGAGCAGCGTGAACGAGCCGCCGATCAGCAAGCCGCCGCCTTGCGGCAGGCCGATCACGCGGTTGCCGATCTCCCAGCGTCGATAGGCGCGCGCGCGCTTGATGCCGAGGTACAGCCCGCCGCCTGCGAACGCGAGCACGCCGACGGCGGGCACGATCGTGGACGGCAACAACCACTCGAGATCGATGCCCTGCTGCAGGCCAATCGTGAGTCCCGCGGAGAAGGCCGCGATCGTGAGCGCGATCGTGGTGCCGCCGAGCACCAGCATGTTGACGCCGTCGCTCGGGGCGACGCCGGGATCGGGGAACTGGGCGGTGAGCGGCTCCTCGGGCGTGGGCTCGGGCTCCTCGGTCTCGGGCGGAGGCACGGCGAACTCGATGCCGGGCGCCTCTTCGTCGGGGATCAGCTCGGGCGCGAGGTTGGGTGGCGGGGGCTCGAGCGCGGGCTCGGTGCTGGGCTCCGGCTCCGGCTTGGTCTCTGCGTCGCGCGGCTTGGGTCGCGGGCCTTCGACCGGCGCCTCGGGCTCGGGTCCATTCGCTGCCATGACTGGGCCCGGGAGCAGGCTCAGACACACGAACGCGGACAGCCACGCTGGCGTCTTGGCTCGCACGCGACGGGGTTGCGGCATTGCCCGCATGGTAGCGGGCCTGCGCGGCGGCCTGAAGGCCGCACTCGATGTGCCGCGAGCGAGCGCAGCGAGCGGCTCGCACGAATGCGTTCGCAAAGGGCCAAGCAGATCTCACGCCTCGCCGATGATCTTCACTTCGGTCTCGAGCCGCACACCGTGGACTCGCTCGACCTCGGCGCGCACGTGGTCGATCAGGGCCAGCATGTCGGCGGCGGTGCAGGCCGGCTCGACGGCGCGGTCGACCACCAACCAGTTGGCGTGCTTGGGCGAGACCACGGCCCCGCCGCGGCGGGTGCCCTTGAGCCCGGCGGCTTCGATCAGACGGCCGGCGTAGTCACCCGGCGGGTTCTTGAAGGTGCTGCCGTTGTTGGGCACGCCCGCGGGCTCGCGCTCGCGCCTGCGCTCGCGCAGGCCGGCGACCTCGACCTCGATCTCGGCGCGTGCTCGCGGGCGCAGAGCGAGGCGAGCGCCCACGACGATCTCGGTCGGCGGCAGATCCGAGGCACGGTAGCGAAAGCCACACTCGGCGTGCGTGCGCACGAGCTGGCGGCCCTGCAGATCCAAGCTGCGGACCTCGGTGACGACGTTGGTGAACTCGCCCAGGTAGGTGCCCGCGTTCATGATCAGCCCGCCGCCGACGCTGCCCGGCACCCCACCCAGAAACTCGACGCCGCCGAGCTCCCACGCGGTCGCCTGCGCGAGCAGGCGGCCGGTCGACGCGCCGGCCTCGACCTCGACGATCGTCGGCTGGCGATCGGGATCGGGCCGCCACACGCGATTGATGCGAGCGAGGTTGATGACCACGCCGCGCAAGCCACCGTCGCGGACCAGCAAGTTGGTGCCGCCGCCGACGAAGTGGACTGGCACTGCGCCCGCGTGGCAGCGCTCGAGCAGCGTCACCAAGCTCGCGAGCTCGTTGGGCCGCGCCCACAGATCGGCCGGGCCGCCGAGTCGCAGCGTGGTGTGGCGAGCCATCGGCTCGTCGACGCGCAGCTCGAGCGTGTCGGCGAGCGACTCGAGCTCGAGCTGGGCGAGCAGCTGCTGACCGCGGCTGCTCACCCTCGCAGCGCCTCGACCAGCGCGTGGCTGACTCGCGTGATGCTGCCCGCGCCGAGCGTCAGCGCGAGATCGCCAGGCTGGCAGCGCTCGCACAGCAGCTTGGTGGTGGCGGCAACCACGTCGCCTCCGGGGACCAGCAAGACCTCGCGCCCGGGCTTGCGCGCGCGCATCAGCGAGGCCAGCCGGTCGCTGTCGATGCCGTCGATCGGCGCCTCGCCAGCGGCGTAGATGGGCGTGAGCACGACCATGTCGGCGTCGTCGAGCGAGGACACGAAGTCGTCGAGGTGGTTGCGGACCCGCGTGTAGCGGTGCGGCTGAAAGGCGGCGACGATGCGCTTGTGCGGGTAGGCGATGCGGGCCGCGGCCAGGGTGGCGCGCAGCTCGGTCGGGTGGTGGCCGTAGTCGTCGACGATCGCGATGTCGTTGATCTCGCCGCGCAGGGTGAAGCGCCGCTGCACACCCGAGAACTCGCACAGCGCCTTGCGGGTGACGGCCGTGGACACGCCCTGCTCGTCGCACAGGGCGATGGTCGCGAGGGCGTTGAGCACGTTGTGGCGGCCGGGCATAGCGAGCTCGAACCCGCCGCGATCCTCTCCGTGGGCGAGCACGCGAAAGCGGCTGCAGCGGCCGATCATCTCGAGCTCGACCGCGCGATAGTCCGCGTCGTCACGCTCGATCGCGTAGCTGACGGTACGCTTGCTCAGGCGCGGGAGCACGGCGCGGAGGTTGGGGTCGTCGAGGCAGATCACCGCGATTCCGTAGAACGGCACCCGGTTGGCGAAGCCCACGAACGCGTCGGTCAGGCGCTCGAGCGAGCCGTGATGATCGAGGTGCTCGGCGTCGATGTTGGTGATGATCGCGTGGGTCGGCGACAGCACCAGGAAGCTGCCGTCGCTCTCGTCGGCCTCGGCCACGAACACCTCGCCGTAGCCGAGCCGCGCGTTGGAGTCGAAGCTGTTGACCTTGCCGCCGATCACGACCGTGGGATCGAGCCCGGCCTCGTGCAGGACTGCGGCGACCATGCTGGTGGTGGTGGTCTTGCCGTGCGAGCCCGCGACCAGCAGGCCCTGCTTGAGGCGCATGAGCTCACCGAGCATCTCGGCGCGGGGGATGACCGGGATCTTGCGCGCGCGGGCCTCGACGACCTCGGGGTTTTCGGCCGGGATCGCGCTCGAGACCACGACAACGTCGGCGTCGCCGAGGTGAGCCGCCGCGTGGCCGCGGTGCACGGTGGCCCCGAGCCCGACCAGACGACGCGTGGTCTCGCTGTCGGCCAGATCGGTGCCGGTCACCCGGTAGCCATGGTTGACGAGCACCTCGGCGATGCCGCTCATGCCGATGCCGCCGATGCCGACGAAGTGAATGTGGGTGTCGCGTTTGCGAAACATTGGAGCGCGAAGGGAGCGGCGGACTCTACCTGCTGCCGTTCACTGCGTCGACGCGCGAGATTGTGGGCGGCATTTCAGCCGCGGACGCGGCGTGAAGAGATTTCAGCCGTCAGTTGCGGACGCGGCGTGAAGACAGTCAGCCGCGAAGACGGCGTTGCGTCCGCGGTCACTCTGGAGTCGGATAGCAGCAGCCGGTCACGCAGACCATGCCGATCGGGCAATCCGAGCTGTTGTTGATCGGATCGCAAGACTGGATGCCATCGGGGCAGCCGGCCTCGTCGCAATCGTCGGGCACCACCACCTCGCCGATGCAGATCTCGCATTTCTCGGGATCGGCCTCGCACGGGTTCAGGCAGCCCTCCACCTGCACACACGGCGCGCACTTCTCCGGATCGGCGACGTGCTCGAGCGAGCACGAGCCGGTGCCGTTGCTGTCCTCGGTGCCGAGATAGACGGTGTAGGTCTCATCGTCCGAGTTGATCTCGCAGCAGCCAAAGCAGTCGCAGCCGTTGGGCACCAGCGGTCCGCAGATCTGCTCGCACTGATCGCCCTGCATGGCCTGGGCTTCCTCGCAGCTCATGCCGGAGCCGGGGATCGGCGTGTTTGCATTGTAGGTGCAGGCGCTCGGGTTGGGCTCGGATGGATCGCAGCTGTGACTCCAATAGCAAGCGTCATTGCCCGCGCCCGAGTCGGCGTCGAAGTAGCAGTCCATCGACGTACACGGCGCGTGCGCTTGGCCGGGGATGTTGCCCTTGAAGCCCTCTTCGTTGTTGTCGCAGGGGCCCCAGCAGCTGGCGTCGGCGACGTCGATCTGGTTGTCGCCGTCGTCATCGAGGCAGTTGCCGCACTGATAGACCTTGCCGCCGCATTCGGTGACGACGCACTCGCCCGGATCGCCGTCGCCCGTGGGATCGCCATCGCCGTCACCTTCGGCGTCGCCATCGCCGTCTCCGTCGCCATCCCCATCTCCGTCACCATTCTCGTCATCCGTGAGCTCGATGCCGGTCTCCGTCTCCTCGGTCGCGGCCGGGTTGCTGTCCACGCAGGCGACCGCGAGCAACAAGAGCGTGGCGAGGGGCAGCTGGCATCGCATGACTCGTGGGACCGAGGACGCGCTGGAAATTACGAACTCGTCCGCGAGCCGGCGTGCCGCTGTCGCTTTTGCGATGTCGCTTGCATTTCATACACTCGCCCGGTGGCGGACTTCGACGACCGCACCATTCGGGCGCTCGCCCAGGCGCTCAGCCGGTGGTTCGAAGCCGAGGCCCGCGACCTCGCGTGGCGACGCACTCGTGATCCCTACGCGATCTGGGTCTCGGAGATCATGCTGCAGCAGACGCGGGTCGAGACGGTGGAGGGCTACTGGCCGCGCTTCCTCGCTCGGTTCCCCGACGTCGCGAGCCTGGCCGCGGCCGACGAAGACGCGGTGCTCGAGCAGTGGAGCGGGCTCGGCTACTACCGGCGCGCGCGGCTGCTGCATCGTGGGGCCAAGCACGTGCACGAGCAGCTCGGCGGGCAGCTACCGCGCAGCGCCGAGGGCTTGCGCTCGATCCCCGGCATCGGTCGCTACACGGCTGGAGCGATCGCCTCGATCGCGTTCGACGAGCGCGCGCCGCTGGTCGACGGCAACGTCGCGCGCGTGCACTCGCGGCTGGCTGCGCTCGCAACTCCCAAGGAGCAGGACGCCAACCATGAAGGGCACTGGCGCTTCGTGGCGCGGATCCTCGAGCACGGCTCGCCGCGGATCCTGGCGCAGGCGCTGATGGAGCTGGGCGCGACCGTGTGCACGCCACGATCGCCGCGCTGCGATCGCTGTCCGGTACGCAGCAAGTGTCGCGCGCGAGCGGCCGGTACTCAGGACTCGATCCCGGCGGCCAAGCTCAAGAAGCAGTCGCCGGAGCTGCACTACTTCGCGCTCGCGCTGCGCTCGGGCGATCGCTTGCTGTTCGAGCGGCGCCCCGACGAGGGATTGCTGGCCGGGCTCTGGTGTCTGCCGCTGTTCGCTCGCGAGTTGGGCGTGACGGCGGACGAGCAGGCGAGTGCGCTCGCAGCTGCGGCGCGCGAGCGACTGGGCGTCACCGTGCAGCTGGCCGAGACGCCCGCGACGGCGATCAAACACGTGTTCAGCCACCGCGTCTGGCACATCGTCCCCTGGGCCGCGCGAGCTCGGCGAGCACCCAAGCTCGAGAAGATCGAGGGTGGGTTCGCGTGGGTCGACGGCGACGGCGAGCCCGAGGGCGGCGTGCCGACGCTGACACGCAAGCTCCTGCGCGAGTTGTCGCGCGAGACCTAGCGCGCCGACTCCGGCGAGCTTGCGAGGGGTCGAGCGTCACTCGGCGGCGACTCCAACGACGCGCGGCGCTTCATCGTTCGGCGTCCGCTCGAGTGGTCGCGCTCGCTCGTCGAGTCACGGTGCTGCCATGCAACGCGTAGTCTTGCTGTTCTCGCTGTGCCTCGCTTGCAATGGCGCCCCGTCGAAGACCAAGCCGCCCGAGGCGAGGCCCGGCAACGGTGGCCACGCCGTGGAACCAATTCCGGCTGGCTTTCGTGCGGTCACGCCAGTGCTCACGGTCAGCGATGTCGCGGCCGCGCTCGAGTGGTACGGCAACGCCTTCGCTGCGAAGCCGATGCTGAGCCTGGCCAACGCCGAGGGCACGGTGCTGCACGCCGAGCTCGAGCTCGGCGACGGTCGGCTGATGCTCGACGCCGAAGATCCGGAGCATGGCCACTTGGCCCCCGCGTCGCTCGGCGGCGTCAACGTGGGCTTCTATCTTTATGTCGAGAACGTCGACGCGGCCTACGAGAAGGCGGTGAACCTGGGCGCCGAGTCGGACATGCCACCGACCGACATGCTCTGGGGCGATCGCGTGGCCGAGCTGACCGATCCGGCCGGGCACCACTGGAGCCTCGCCACGCACGTGCAGGACATCAGCCCCGAGCAGATCGCGGGCGGGTACGAGGCGCTGGCCGAGGCGATCGCGGCCGGTGAAGATCCACCCGCGATCACGCTCGAGCGCACGGCCACGAGCTGGAAGCCGGAGGGCTACCCGACGCTGATCCCCACGATCATCATCGAGGGCGGGGTCGCGGCGCTGTCGTTCTACGAGGACGCGTTCGCGGCCAAGGTGCTCGAGGAGGTGCCGATGCCCGACGGCAAGACGCTCCTGCACGGCAACATCCGCATCGGCGACTCGCTGCTGATGCTGCAGAGCTCGTTCGATGCGAAGCCCGAGCTGCAGAGCGCGGTCGAGCTCGGCGGCACGGTGGCCAGCTTCTACAACTATGTCGAGAGCGTCGACGACTCGTGGCAGCGCGCCGTCGATGCGGGCGCGACCGCGGTCATGAAGCCGACCGAGATGTTCTGGGGCGACCGCGTCGGCGAGCTGCTCGATCGCTCGGGTGTGCCCTGGATGATCGCCACCCACGTCCGCGACGTGCCGCCCGAGGAGCTGGCCGAGCGCTTCGCTCAGGCGGTCGCGCAGTGATCGCGCGGCAGCGGCCGATCAGCGCTTGGCCGACTTCTTCTTGCCCGGCGTCTTCTTGCTGGCCTTCTTGGCGACCGCGGCCTTCTTGCTGATCTTCTTGGCGACCGGGGCCGGCTTGCTGACCTTCTTGGCGACGGCCGGCTTGGCGGCCTTCTTGGAGACCTTCTTCGCAGGCAGCTGCTTGGCCAGCTTCTGCGAGGTCTTCTTCTTGGCGACCTTCTTCGCGGGCCTCGGCGCCTCTTCTTCCTCTTCCTCGTCTTCCTCGTCCTCGTCCTCGTCCTCGTCCTCATCGTCCTCGTCGTAGTCCGACTCTTCGTCGTAGTCCGACTCGTCTTCGTCCTCGTCCTCGTCGCCGAGCTCGTCCTCGAAGGGCAGCTGCGACTGGGCCTCCGCGCGGCTCGAGCTCGCTGCCGGCTGGCTAGCTGCGGACTCCGGCGCGCCTTCGACCAACGCGTCCGCGAGCTCGCCCAAGCTCATGTCGCCGAACGGCTCACCCCAGCCGAGCGACTCCGCAGCATCGACGATCTCACCGAGCGTGGTCTCGGGATCGAGGGTGTCTCGCAGCGTTCGCAGAATCTCTTGTCGCTGCGCGGCGAGGAGGTGCTGCCTGTAGGCCTGATGAAACCTGCTCTGTTCGCTCGGCACGGCGCGGCACTATATAGCAGCCGCCAGAGCAAGGCGAACACCTCCGTCGGGGCCGGTACACGCGCCCTCACGGCACCATCGGTTCGAGCGGCGGCTCCACGGTTTCGTCGGTCACGCCCTCGCCCTCGGAGTAGTCGACGCCGGGCTTGGGCATCATCTCCTTGTAAGGCGTCTGCCGCGACCCGCGGATGCGGCCCTCGGTGACGGTGACCGGGATCGGCTCGACCAGCTCGAACCTGTAGCCGCGCGTGTCGAGCTTCATGACGTAGGTCTTGCCCTCCGACTCGAACGAGCGGCCGGCGCCAATCTTGGTCTGACCCTCGCGCACGTACGGTCGGTGCTGGAGGATCATCGAGAACATGCGGACCGCGTTGATGTTGTAGAGGCGGTGACAGCCGTGCGAGTAGCGGCGCAGGATCGACATGTAGTCGACGCTGCCGTGCGTGCGGATCTGGTTGTCGTAGACCGAGACGGTGCCGTCGGACTTGGGCGTGAGCTTGACGTGATAGCCAGCCACGAGCCCGTACGCGGACATGTAGCCGGGGCCGGTCTCGTCGTAGTTGACGACCCGCCGCAGCTTGCCGTCGACGCGCTTGAGCTTGGTCAGCGACTTGGTCGGCGTGCTCTCCGGGGGGATCCAGACCGGCGCGGCCATGATCGTCTGCCACACGCGATCGCCCACGTCGGAGTTCTTGTACGCGTAGTACTCCTTGCCTTCGTGCATCTCGGAGCGCCACGAGCCGATCGTGGTGCGCCAGTGAACGAGCGGGATCTTCTGATCGCGGTAGGTCACGTACAGCGTCAGCTTGGGCGTGCGCTGGCGCGGCTGCGAGCTCTGGTTGCCCAGCTCGTCCCACGGGAAGTCGTACCAGACGTCGCCGCGATCGATGGTCGCCGAGAACTTCATGTCGTCGCCGTAGTAGGCCGGGAGCTCGGGCAGCTTCACGGCGACCAGCAGCTCGCCGAAGCCCTCGGGATGCGCAGCGTCGTCGACCGCGAGCTGCTCGAGCTGCTCGAGTCGGGTCAGCGCGGTCTCGGGGTTGTCGAGCTCGAGCGCCGCGATCGCGGCCTGCGTGAACTCGGTCGTGAGGTCGCGCAGCGCGTGCTCGTTGCCCTGCTCGTCGGTGTAGCGGAAGTCGGGCTGCCAGTCGCGCGCCGAGCCGTCCTCGACGATGCCCGCGGCCGAGACCACGCGCTCGGTCAGCACTCGGATCAGCCGCGCGTGCACGGCCTCGCGCGGGCTCAGGGACAGGACCGCGATGTTGTCGCTGGTGAAGTGACCCCAGCCCATCACCGCGTGCTTCTTCTCGAAGTTGGCGAGCGCGTGGGTGGTGCCGCCGTCGAAGTCGCCGAGCTCGAACTTGCCGCGGCCGTCGTGCTCGTTGAACAGCTTCTCGCAGCGAAAGCGGATCTGCGCGTTGCGGATGATCTGCACCTCGCGATCGAACCCGCGGAAGTACTCGTAGGACTTCTTCAGGTCGGGCACTTCGGCCGCTGCCGCGTAGTTGCCGGCCTCGACCGCCTCGCCGAGG
>DATLLB010000641.1:0-5135 GCA_035538075.1 Enhygromyxa sp. | reverse complement strand
CACCATCACCGTCTCCATCGCCATCCCCGTCACCATCGCCATCCCCGTCCCCGCCGCTCTCGGACTCGGTCGAGTCCGCGTCCCCTTCCCCGCCGGCCGGCTGACACGCGATCAGAGACAGCGCAGAGAACGCGATTGGAGCGCGGATCTTTAGGAAAATTAGTTTCACGCCCGGAGTGTGCCCGGTTGTCCCCGAGTTGCCAACCTGCGAGGCTGAGCCCGTGACGACCGCGGTGTTCGTCGACTACTACGAGCTGCTCGAGGTCGACCCGCGAGCCAGCAGCGCGGAGATCAAGTCGGCCTACCGCGCACGAATGGTTCGCGACCATGCCGATCAAAACCCCGGCGACGAGCTCGCGCAGGAGCGGATGATCCTGCTGACGCGAGCGAAGGCGACGCTGCTCGACGAGCAGCGTCGCTTCGCCTTCGATCGAGAGCGCGAGCGCTGGATCGCCGCCGCGCGGATCGGGATCGCGCCACCACGGTGGTCGGGCGGCCGCGCCCCGGAGTTCGACGCCACGGGACAGCGGGTCGAGTTCGTCGATCTGCGCGACGTCTCGCTCGGTCGCTTGATCGTCGGTGTCGGCGTCGCGGCGGTGGTCACCGGGCTCGGGCTCGCAGCGAAGGCCGTCGCCGATCGAGCCAACCGCCGACGTAGGCGCAGCCGTTTCTGACCTGAGCGCTGGTGGTCTCCCGCACATGTCCGTGCGTGGAGGCGCTCGGGTTCCCTTGCTAGTCTGCGCGGCGAATGAGCGACGAGAAGCCCGGCACTCTGGCGCGCGCGCTGGGCAAGTTCGTCAGCTGGATCACCCTCTCCAAGCGCAACAGCGCCCTGGTCGTCAGCGTCGCGCTGCTGCTCGGGGTCTTGGCGCTGCTCTACGGCAAGACCATCCGGGTCGACACCGATCTGCGCGCGCTGCTGCCCGAGTCGGCGCCGAGCGTGGCCGCGCTCGACGAGCTCGAGGCCCGCTCCGGCGGCTCGGAGCGCTTCATCGTCGCGATCGAAGCGAGCACGCCCGAGGACGCCGACGCGATGGCCAAGGGCATCGCCGAAGAGATCGCCAGCTGGCCCGAGGCCCAGCAGCTGAGCATCGTCCGCGACTACACGCCGATCCGCGACCACGCGCTCTACTTCATCGAGCTCGACCAGCTGCAAAAGCTCCGCGACGAGCTCGACGGCCAACGCAAGCGCGCGGTCGCTCGGGCGATGGGGCCCGGCTTGCTCGACGACGGCGAGGTCGACATCGAGGCCGTGAGCGCCGACACCGATTGGGATGACCCGGGCTTCGACGAGCTCGACTGGGGCGCGCCGCCCGAGCAACCCGAAGGCCAGCCGGACCCGCAGCCCGAGCCCAAAGCGGAGCCCCCAAAAGCCGAGCCTGAAGACGAATTCGATCTCGATCGCTTCCTCGACGAGCAGCGCCAGCGCCTGGTCGAAGAGAGCGGCCTCGACGAAGCCGAGATCTCGATCATCTGGCCCAACGAGAACAAGAACGGCGAGATCGAGTGGCAAGAGAAGGTCGGTCAGGCCTACGCCAACCCCGACGGGACCGTGCGCACCATTCAGGCCACGCTCTCGCGCCCGGCCACCGACGTCGAGTTCGCGCAGGACGTGGTCGGCCGCGTCGAGCGTCGCGCCGAGCACCTGCGCGAGACTCGAGTCGCGTCCGATACTCGAGCCGAGGTCGTGGCCGCCTACGACGTCTCGGCCGAGGTCGACACCATCCGCCGCGACGCCGCGCGAGCGACCTGGATCTCGGTCGCGGCCGTGCTCGCCGTGCTGGTGATTGGCTTTCGCAGCCTCCGCGCGATCGCCCTGGTCGCCGTGCCGATGAGCGTGTCGATGGCGATCACCCTGGCCGTCGCCAAGCTCGCCTTCGGTGAGCTCAACGCCCTGACCACGTTCCTGTTCGCGGTCTTGTTCGGCATGGGCGTCGACTTCTCGGTCCACCTCTACGCGCTGCGCGAGCCCCAGGGCCGCACCGCCGACTGGTCGAAGGTCGTCGTCGATCACTTCCGCCCGCTGGCCTCGACGATGCTGACCACCAGCGGCGCGCTCGCGGTGCTGGCCGTCGCCGAGTTCAAGGCGTTCCGCGAGTTCGGGATCATCTCGTCGATCGGCGTGGCCGTGTGCCTGATCGCCGCGTTCATCCTGGTCCCGGCCACCGACACGCTGCTAGGCCCGCTGCGGCGCGGGCGCGTTGCCTTGGGCCGCACCAGCCCGCGCCGCAGCGGGCCGAGCAGCGTGTCGGTGGCCGGGACCAGGATGAACGCGGCGATCAGACACACGGCCACGCCGATCGACGAGATGATCCCGAACTCGCGGAACGCCTTGAACTCGGCGACGGCCAGCACCGCGAGCGCGCCGCTGGTGGTCAGCATTGTCGAGGCCAGCGGGCGGAAGTGATCGACGACGACCTTGGACCAGTCGGCGGTGCGGCCCAAGGCAACGCGCCCGCGCGCGCCGATCGGCAAGCGCACGCTCACCATCGTTCGAGCGGCGCGTGTCGTGCTGCTGGCCGGCATCACGATCTTCTCGATCTTCGGCGCGCCCAAGCTCGAGATGGAGAAGGACACCCGCGAGTTCAAGGCCAAGCGGGTCCAGACGCAGAACAAGATCGCCTACGCGTCGACCAACAACCGCTGCAACAAGACGCTCGCGCTGGTGGCCGCGACCCCCGAGGATCTCGATCGTGCAGTCGCGGCGCTGGTCGCCGAGCAAGGTCAGCTGCTGCCCGGAGCCATCGACACCGGTGAGCCACGCAAGCCCTGGGTCGGCGAGGTCTACAGCCTGCGCACGCTGATGCCGACCGAGCAGGACGCCAAGGCGGCCGTGATCGCCGAGGTCGGCTCGCGCACCAACGACTTCCTGGCCGAGCTGCCCGATCTCGACGAAGAGGCGCGCAGCCATCAGACCCACCTCGAGGCGCTCGAGCGGCTGACCATGGCCAACCCGCTGAGCACCACCGAGCTGCCGGACTGGGCCGTCGATCCGTTCCGCGAGAAGGACGGCACCACCGACCGCATCGCCCACGCGTGCCTCGACATCGCCGGCTACCACATCGACGAGCTGGTCGCCGTCCGCCATCGCCTCGACACGCTGTTCGACGGCATCGACGTGCGCGCCGCCGACTCGCGCCTGGTGTTCGCCGATCTGATGGAGCTGGTCGAACACGACGCGCGACGGCTGCCGATCCTCGCGATGTTGGTGATCCTCGGGTTGATCGCCGTCGACCTGCGCCGCGTCACGCCCACGCTGATCTGCTTCGCCACGCTCGCGCTCGGGCTCGCGCTGGTGCTCGCGGTCATGGGCGTGTGGCCCCTGCGACTGAACTTCTTCAACCTCGTGGTCATGCCCGCCGTGATCGGGCTCGGCATCGACGCGAGCATTCACCTCTGGCACGGTCGCGAGCGCGCGTCACTGGCTGCCACGGGCAAGGCCTCGATCCTCGCGGGACTCACCACGGTCGCCGGGTTTTCGGGCCTGCTGTCCGCCGAGCATGCGGGCCTGCGCAGCATCGGTGAAGTTGGCGTCGTCGCGATCGTTGCGTGCGTGGGCGTAGCGTTCATTGCGCTGTACCCAATCGGTAGGTCAGGGCGAAACTAGCTTCGCGATCAAATCGCATCTGTGGCGTATTTCCCCATTGCCGCAAAGATCCTCGATCGCACTTTTCTCGTCGAAAATCGGCGCTCTTGACCCTCCGACCAGTTGTGAAGACGCCCTGGCTCGGTCGATACCAATTGCGTGGCGACTCGCACTGGGATGATTTCAGCAAAGCCGACCCTCACGTTGGTGGTTCGCCACACCGACGGTGAGAGCGAGGTCGTCATCGACGTCCGTCATCTCCCGCTCGTGGTCACGACTTGGTTCGGCGTGCCGACGCTCGCGCTCGCCGAGGCCTACGACGCGTGGCTGCGTCGCTTCGTCGAGAGCAGCTCGGTGTCCGGCCGCCGCGTGGTGCTGCTCGACGACGCGACCCGAGCCGAGCGCCCGACCCCGCAGGTGCGCGGGCGCCTGGCCAAGCTCGACTGCCCGGCCAACGTCGTGGTCGCGCGGGTGATCGTCGCCCACACCGCGGCCATCCGCGGCGCGGTCACGGCCCTGACGTGGAGCACGGGCAAGCAGCTGCAGACGGTCGAGACCATCGAGGCCGGCGTGAGCCAGTGCCTGCGGATCTTCGGCGACAACAAGATCGTGCCGCCCCGCAAGTTCGAGATCGTGCCCGCGCAGCCGAGCTCCGCGGGCTGAGCTTCGCGCCAGCGCCCGTTGTTCTATGCTCGCGGCGCATGCTGAGCGCCGACGAAGTCGTGAAGGTCGTCAGCGAGGTCACCGGCCGGATCCTCGAGCGCGCCGTCATCCGCTCGCACGCTGGCGGGCGCTCGCTGGCCGAGGCCATCAACGAGACGCTGTGGTGGGAGCAGGACCGCCTGCGCAAGGCCGACCCCAACGACGAGGACGCGCTCGCCGACCGCCAGTTCTACGGCACCATCCGTCGCCAGCTCCCGCGCGTGTCCGAGGCCGAGCAGGCCCGCCTGCTCGAGCGCATCGTCCATCGCTACGCCGCCGAGATCGCCGGCAACTTCAACCCGACCTTCTACAAGTTCGCGACCCGGGTCGGCCCGCCGATGCTCAGCGCGCTGCTGACCGGGCTCTCGCCCAAGCGGCTGCTCGACCTCGAGTCGATCCCGCGCCTCGATCAGCACGTGATCGTCGAGGGCGAGGTCGAGCAGATCGGTCGCCTGCGCGAGCGCGGAACCTTGATTGTCACGCCGACGCACAGCTCCAACCTCGACTCGCTGGTGATCGGCTTCGCCGTGCACGAGCTCGGGCTGCCGCCGCTCACCTACGGCGCCGCGCTCAACCTGTTCCGCAACCCGATCATCGGCCGCTTCATGCACAACCTCGGCGCCTACACGGTCGATCGGCGCAAGCGAGACCCGCTCTACAAGCAGACCCTCAAGGAGTATGCGACGGCCTCGCTCGAGTTTCGCCAGGACAACCTGTTCTTCCCGGCCGGCGCCCGCAGTCGCTCGGGCGCGGTCGAGCGCCGCCTGAAGAAGGGCCTGCTCGGCTGCTCGATCGCGGCCTATCGCAACAACTTGGTCCGGCGCAAACCAAGCCCAGACATCTACAT
>DATLLB010000640.1:0-5178 GCA_035538075.1 Enhygromyxa sp. | reverse complement strand
GAGGACGACATCCCGGTCGACGACAGCGGGCCGGCGCGCCCGTACAACTACGAGAACCCGGGCTTCTTCGCCGACGCCGAGCTCACGCAGAAGCTCTCGTCGACCGCCGAGGTCGACGGCGACGATACGCACGAGAAAATCCGCATTGAGCCGGGCGACGTGCTCTACGTCGAGGACGACGCCGACCGGGTCTATCGCATCGACGTGGCCGAGAAGCCGAGCGTCTACACGATCGCGCTCGACGTCACGCGTGTGCGCTAACCCGCGAGATCCACGAGGCCGAGTGCGTCGAGGTAGCGCGATCGTAGGCCGCGCTCACGCTCTCGTGCTCCGAGTAGCAGCCCGGCACGAACGCGCGCGAGCGCACGCTCTGCTGGATCCGCTCGCAGACCTGCCAGTCCTCGCGGCGGAAACGCCGGGTCGGTGTCCGCGTCGAACGGCGTGATGCGATTGAGCTTGGGATGGACGATCGGGCAGTGATAGCACTCGGAGAAATTCTGAAAGAGCAATTTCCAGTTTGCCGCGACCTCGTATTCGACGCGTGCGGCGAGCTCCAGCCGCGAGATTTGCCAGGGCGCGAGCCGTCCGAGCAGCGGCCCGAATGCCTGCTCGATCGGAACCGGCCGCGGGTCGAGGTTGATGAATACGAAGCCCTCCCACATCGCGGTCGCGACCGGGATCAACCCATGCTCGGCGCGGTCGAACGTCCAAGCGCTGCCGCTCCTGCTCGAAAATCGCCGTCGACGTGTAGTATTTGCCGGTCAGCGCCCGCTCACCGGAGTCACGGTTTTCCGCCGACGCCATGGTTGTTCCTCCGCGCCGTGCAGCTCGTTGGAGCTTCGGCGCAGCCGATTCAATGTGCCGAGTGTCGCTCGCTCGCCACGATCGTCGCCAGTGAACCAACACGGGCAAGCCATCATCCAGCGATCGACGGTCGTGCAGGAGTGTGGCGTGGGGCTCGCCGCAGCTGGCATCCGGGCGGTTGCGGCGTATGAAGTTGGCATGAGTCAGCTGAAATTGTTGAACCCCAAGGAAGTCGCCTTGACCCTGCTGGATTATCAGCCGGCGACCTACTACGGCGTGCAATCGCATGATCGCCTCACGATCAGCACCAACACCAGCATCTTGGCCAAAGCCGCGAAATTGTTCGACGTGCCGACGGTGCTCTCGACGATCGCCAAGGACACCTTCGCCGGCCCAATGATGCGCGAGCTCGAGGAGGTGTTCCCCAACGAGCCGATCATCGATCGGACCAGCATCAACGCGTGGATCGACGCCGACTTCCGCAAGGCCATCGCCTCGACCAAGCGCAAGCGCATCATCGTCGCGGGCCTGTGGACCGAGGCCTGCGTGCTGTTCCCGGCGATCGAGATGCTCGCCGCCGGGTATGAGGTGTTCGTGCCGACCGACGCCTGCGGCGACGTGAGCATCGAGGCGCACGAGCGCGCCGTGACACGCATGGTCCAGGCCGGTGCGATTCCGATCACCTCGTTGCAGTTTCTGTTCGAGCTGCAGCAGGACTGGGCGCGCAGCGAGACCTACGAGGGCGTGCTGGACATTCTTCGCGCGCACACGCCCTACGGCTATCAAGTCGATTTCTCGAAGTGGGCGCTCGGCGACGATGCTGGGTGACGTGATGCCACGCGATCACCGCGGCGGTTGAGTCGCCGTACGAAGCGCGAAATCAAACTGGTCGGTGCTCTGGGCATCCGCGCTAAGGTGGGCGCGATGCCAGGGACCCCAGACGGGCCGACCCCGCGCGACGCGGACTCGACGACGCCGATCGAAGGCGAGCAGACCAAGCCCACCTACGAGGTGCACCCCGAGCACATCCGTCGTGTGCTGCATCGCCTCGCGACCGAGCCGCTGCGGCTGCGCAGCGACAACTTGATTCAGCGACCGTGGGGTGGGCGGAAGTTGATCGAGTTCAAAGGTCTCGAGGGCGCGGCCCGATCGGGGCGCTTTGGCGAGTCGTTCGAGGTCTCGGCGTTCCCTCGTGATCCCGAGTCGACTCGCCATCCAAGCGTGGTCGACTTCGACGACGGCTCGGCGATGCGGTTGACCGAGCTGCTCGCGCGCGCCGGCGAGGCGGTGCTGGGGCCAGCGTTCTTCGCCGCCTACGGGCCGTGCATTCCGCTGCTGCCCAAGCTCCTCGACGTCGAGGCGCTGCTCTCGGTCCAGAGTCACCCGCGCGGCAACCCGGAGGTCTACGTGGTCATCGACTGCGAGCCAGGGGCCTCGCTGCGCATCGGGTTCTCGCGCGACGTCGATCGAGCGGCGATGGTCGCCGCGCTCGCGGCCGCGCGCGCCGATCAAGAGGCGCTGCTGCGGCTCTTGTGGGTGCCCGAGGAGCGGCTCGCCGAAGCTTGCGGCGATCTGTTCGGCACGCCCGACGCGGTCAAGCGGCTGAGCGAGCGCTTCGCTCCGCTGCTGCGCGACGCGTCGACGGTGCCGCGCTTGCGCGAGCTGCTGACCCGCCTCGACACCTGCTACCGCGAGACGCTCGAGCTGCTCAATCGGATCGAGATCACGCCGGGCATGGTGCTGTTCAACGCCCACCCGCCAGGCTCGCCGACTCGGCGCACGCCCTCGGCCGAGGTCCACTGCCTCGGCAACCCCGAGCGCAAGTCGATGTTGCTGCTCGAGATCCGACGGCCGGGCGTGACCTACCGAGCTTGGGATCACGTCCGCTTTCCGCTGCGCGAGCTCGCGATTGCGCAGGCGTTCGAGACCATGAGCTGCGCGGCCAGTCGGCCCGAGTCCTTCGTCGTCGAGCCGCAGCCGATCGCCGATCGGCCAGGTGTGTTTCGCTCGGTCGAGTGTCCGGCGTTCGTCGTCGATCACCTGCGACCGAAGCCCGGCATGAGCGTGTTGGCGGCGGCCGAAGGGCTGCCGACCACGCTGCATGCGATCGCCGGATCGGTGCGACTGTACGGGCCCGACGATCGTGACTTCGGGGCGCTGCGGGCCGGCGAGTCGCTGCTGCTCCCAGCCAAGCTCGAGCGCCTGCGCGTCGAGGCGCTGACCTCCGACGTCGAGCTCGTGCAGGTCACGGTGCCGCTGCCGTCGGTCGCAGTCGAGAACGGCGAGCGGGTCAGCGGCACCGAAGCGCAGCGCTACAACCTCGCGCGCATGCGACGAGTGGTGGCCGAGTCGCAGGGCCCGAGCGAGGTGCTGGCGATCGTGAACCCCGGCGACGCGGCGAGCATGAGCGTTCGGCTCGCCGCACGGGCGTCGGCGATCTTCCGCGCCGACAGTGCGACCACGATTCATTGCCACGAGGAGCACACGCGCCGCGGTCAGCTGCTCGGCATGCTCGACGCGCTGCGGGTTCATCGAGCCGCGCACGGCGAGCTCGATCCGGAGCGCACGGCGGTCGGCATCATGCTGCCTGGCAAGGGCACGCGCCTGTCACCGATCACCCAGCGCCTGCGTGGGATCAAGCCGCTGTTTCCGGTCCCGATTCGGGCCGAGCAACGCGGCACGCCCGTGTGGCTCGACGCGGCCACGGCCTCGCTGTGGAGCTGGACGCTGGTCGCGTGGACGCACGAGCGGCAGGGCTTTCGTGGGATCGCGTGGAAGTGGGGCGACGAGCCGCAGATCGCCGCGCGCGAGCTGGCCAGCTTCGATCACGATCTCTCCGACGTCGACGCGGTCCGCTTCGGTGCGGCCGCGCGCATCAGCGAGGACCTGGCCCGCAACAAGGAGTGGCTGCTCGTCGATCCCGAGACCGGCGACCTCGTCATGCAGGTGCGTCGGCGCGAGCGCAAGCAATTGCTCGAGCGCATGGGCCTGCGCGACGAGCCGAGCGCCGCGGCGCATGTGCACATCGGCAGCCCCGCGTTCTCGCACCTGTTCCTGCGCCACGCCGAGGCCGTGTTCGGCGACTGCGAGGGCTGGCTCGACGTCGACGGCTACCTGTTCGAGGCGCTCACGCAGGATCTCGAGGTCTGGGCCGACGAGGTCGAGCGCGACGCCGAGCTGCGGGCGCTGCTGGCCCGCTGCCCCGACTTCTACGAGCGCGCTCGCGAGCTTCGCCGCCGGATCGAGGACGAGCGCGGGCACGCGATGCGGATCGTGGTCGTCGACTTCGGCACCGATCCGTATTGGGCGGATGTCGGCCAGCTCGACAAGGCGCGCGCGGTCTGGTCCGAGCTCGGCGGGCTCGACGAGGAGGCCGCATTCGCGCGGCTGCTCGCCGGAATCGCCGAGGCCGAGCCCGACAGGTTCGGCAATTATCGAGTCGGCGACTCGCAGATCCCCGACGATGGCAGCGTGCGCAATTGTGTGATCATCGACTCGGTGGTCACGCGCGGAACGGCCGCGGGCGCGGTGATCGTGCGCAGCCGCCTGGGCCTCGCCGGGCTCGAGCCGGGCGCGGTTGCGATCGATTGTCATGTGAATGCGCTGCGCATGGGCCGTGACACGCTCGCGTTTGGATCGATCGGCGACTATCTGCGGGTCCCCGATCAGCACGTGCACACCAGCATCGTCGCGGATCCCAAAGCTGCGGAGCTCTCGTTCGAGAGCTGGTTCGCCGACGCGCGGGAGAACCCCGGCGCGTCGGACAATTACGAGCAGCCACGTTGGGGCAACCCGAGCAGCTTTGCGGCCAAGCTCGCACAAATGCGCCAATGGAGCGGCGATCCGGCCGAGCTCGAGCAGCGCATCGCGCTCGCGATTCGCAAGCGGTCGTAGATCGGCGAGTCGCGCTCGCCGGGCGTGCCGTACCCTTGCCGGGTGGAGTTGCGCGTCGACTACCGTGGCGACGGCGAGCTCGCGGCCGAGCTCGGTCCGCTGATGCTGCGCGTGCTCAACGGCATCGAGACCACGCATGAATCGGTCGATCGTCTGCTCGCACTGCTCGATCGCTTGCTCGCACGGTGGCCGCTCGTCGGCGTGCTGGTGCTCGTCGAGCACGGCACGCCGAGGCCGTCGCCGGAGATCCGTCGTCGGGTGGACGACGAGCTGCGTCGCTACGGCGATCGCATCCTGATCGGCTACGCGTTCCTCGGGCTCGGCTTCTGGACCGCGGCCGCACGCTCGGCGTGACGGTGTTCGCTGCATCGAGCGTGCGCGAGCTGGCCACCCGCGTCGGCCTCGAGCTGGTCGGTGTGGATGCGGAGCTGCTCGCAGCTGCGCTCGAGCAGCTCCGCATCCACGCCGACCAGCTCGAGG
>DATLLB010000639.1:0-2590 GCA_035538075.1 Enhygromyxa sp. | reverse complement strand
GTTCCTATCTGATACCACTCAAAACTACTTAATCCAATTGATTTAACTATTAAAACTGACTGAACTGGCTTGCCCTAAAGATCGCAGCCGACCGTGATACGCGGTTGGCGCACTCCAGGCGGGTGGGCGTAGACCACCTGCATGCACATCGAAGTGGTCCGCGAGCTCGCTGCGCTCCAGCAGCTGGAGGCCGACTGGAGGCGGGTCTATGCGGCCGATCCCGACGCTCACTTCTTTCTCTCGTGGCCGTGGATGTCGAAGCGACTCGAGCGACGACCGGGGTGGTTCATGCTCGTCGCGCGAGCGACCGCCGACGCGCGACCGGTCGGCTTCTTTCCGTTTCGCGATCGCACACGCAGGAGCTCGCGCAAGGGCAGCTTTGTCGAGCTCTCGATGCCGGGTCGCGGCGCGGCCGACTACACCGGCTTCATCTGCGAGCCCGAGCTGCAAGGCCAAGTCGCGCGCGCGTTCGCGGACCATCTGCTCGAGCTCGACTGGCGCGAGCTGAGGCTCGAGTGTCTGCGTCTGTCCGAGCGCCGCGCGGGTGACTTCCTCGGCTGCTTCACGGCCGCGCAGTTCGACGTTCGTCGCGAGTCGTTGATGATGGACTCGGGGGTCGACAACGCGATCTGTCCCTACGCGGATCTGCCCGACGACTGGGACGCGTACTTGGCCAAGCTGAGCTCGAACACACGCCAGCGTCTGCGTCGGTTGCTGCGCGCGGTCGATGGCAGCTCGGTCCGCATCACCACCACCGAGCGCGAGACGCTGCAGCGCGACACCGAGATCCTGCTGCGCCTGTGGAGTCAGCGCTGGGGGCAGCGCAAGGGCGAGCGCCTGCAGCTGATCCTCGACAGCACGCGCGAGGAGCTGAGCGACGCGATGGACAACGGCACGCTCTACATGGTCGTGCTGTGGCGCGGCGACACGCCGATCGGCGTCAACTCCTGCATGCTGGACCTCGACAAGCGCGAGGTGCTGTTCCAGCTCGCCGCCCGCGATGCAGGCGCCGAGGATCTCTCGCCGGGATTGCTGTTGCACGCGTACTCGATCCGCGCGGCGATCGAGCGGGGCTTCGTGCGCTACGACTTTCTGCGCGGCAACGAGCCCTACAAATTCTCGTTTGCGACGGCCGAGCGGCGCATCGAGTCGGTCGTGCTGCGCCGGGTGAAGGCCGCGTAGGCTTGCTTAGCCCCCCGCGATCGCCTCAGTGTGAGCCGCGTGCGGCCGCTTCGCGGCCGTTCGCTCGCTTGGCGAGCGAAGCGGATCGGCACGTAGTTTCTGGCCGCACGTGGTGACCCCCGAAGGGGGGTCTGGCTTGGCCCAATGCCGATCGGTCACCACTAAGTGACCGGCATTGCGCGTAGACTCGCGGCGAATGGCTCAGGCGAAGAAGCGGCAAGCAAAGACGCGCTGGCAGTGCAGCGCCTGCGGCGAGATCACGCATGGATGGTTCGGGCAGTGCCCTTCGTGTCGTGAGTGGAACACGATCGAGGAGCAGCTCGAGCGACCGACTGCGGGCGAGCGAGTGGTGCTCGCCGCTCCGGGCGTCGCGAGCAAGCCGATCCCGGTCACGCGCGCGCAGGCCCAGGCGCGCAACGAGGCTCGCCTGCGCACCGGCATCGGCGAGCTCGATCGCGTGCTCGGTGGCGGGCTGGTCCCGGGTAGCTTGGTGCTGCTCGGCGGTGCGCCGGGCATCGGCAAGTCGACGCTGCTGCTGCAGGCCTGCACCGGTCTGGTCGGGCGTGCGCGCTCGGTCTTGTATGCGAGCGGCGAGGAGTCGATCGCCCAGGTCGCCGGACGTGCTGCGCGGCTGCGGGGCGGTGAATTCGAGGCCAACGACGAGCGCCTGTTGTTGCTGGCCGAGACCCGCATCGAGGCGATCCTCGACGCCGCTGCCGAGCACAAGCCCGACGTGTTGGTGGTCGACTCGATCCAGACGGTCTACAGCGACGCGCAGGAGGGGCTGCCCGGAAACCTCGGGCAGATCCGCAGCGTGACCGGGCACCTGCTGAGCTGGGCGAAGACCAGCAACGTGCCGGTCGTGATCGTCGGGCACGTGACCAAGGACGGCCAGCTCGCCGGGCCGCGCTTGCTCGAGCACATGGTCGACGCGGTGCTGAGCTTCGAGGGCGACGAGGAGCGAGCGGTACGAATGCTGCGAGCGAGCAAGAATCGCTTCGGCTCGACGGCGGAGCTGGGCGTGTTCGAGATGACTGGGCTCGGGCTGCGCGAGATCGAGAACCCGAGCGAGGCCTTCTTGGCGGATCATGCCGAGCAGGCGATCGGCTCGGCGGTCACGGCTTCGCTGGAGGGCTCGCGGCCGCTGCTGCTCGAGGTCCAGGCGCTGCTCGGGCCGAGCCCGGGCGGGTATCCGCGGCGTACCTGCGTGGGCGCGGATCCGAATCGACTGGCGATGTTGCTGGCCGTGTTGGATCGCCACGCGGGCTTGTTCGTGGTCGATCAGGACGTGTTCGTGAACGTCGCCGGCGGGCTGCGCTTGAGCGAGCCTGGGGCTGATCTGGCGGTGCTGCTCGCGGTCGCCAGCTCGCACCTGCGCAAGCCGATCTTGGGGCGCACGGTGATGGTC
>DATLLB010000638.1:0-10796 GCA_035538075.1 Enhygromyxa sp. | reverse complement strand
TGCGCGCGGCGAACTCGGCGAGCTTGCGGTAATCCGCAGCCTCGACGATCCCCGGCACCAGCGTCGAGCGGCTCTCGAAGGTCAGCTCGCGCTGCCCGACTCCGCCGGCGACCAGCTTGCGCTCGTAGCTGCCGCGCGGATCGGTGAGCGCGACGTCGGACGGGACCTCGGTGAACGCGGCCCCCTCGAGCACGTAGTGGACCTTGGCCTCGAACACCGGCGCGTAGCCGATGACCATGCCGCTCCAGCGCGACGGTAGCCGCGTGAAGCTGGTCGCCTGATCGATCGGCACCGCGGCAGCGAGCAACGCGAGCTGTCCGTCCTGCGCGACGCCGGCGTTGCGGGCCTTGGCGGCGAAGCGAAACACCAGCGGCAGCTCCAGCTCCCACTGGTTCTCGATCTGAAACTGCTCGAGATCGAGGCTCGCACCCGGCAGCATGCGCGACAGCTCGGCCTGGGTGAACAGCTCGGGCAAGCGATACTCGTCGACCTTGTCGAACGCGTCGCGCCAGAAGATCGCCTCGAGCCCACGCAGCTCGACCGAGCCACGCACGCGCCCGTCACCGCGACCGTCGAGCGCGACCTCGATGTCCCAGCGCCGCAGATCCCGATACTGCTCGGGGTTGCTCGGCACCGCGACGTAGCCGGACTTCTGCTCGTCGCGCTCGAGCTGCACTCGCAGCGCGCGACCGTCGGCGTAGGCGGGCGAGAGGTAGCCGAGCGGGATGACCTCCGAGTTGGTGCCGATCAACAAGGGCGGCTGCTCGGGTCGCAGCAGGGCCAGCATCGCGGTGTCGTAGCTGCCGACCAGCGGATCGCCGTTGGGCAGGATCGTCGGCCCGAAGCGATCACGCAGCAGCCAGATCTCAGTGTCGATGCCGGCCGCCTGCGCGAGCGCCCGCAGCAGCATCAGGCGGCTGCCCTGCCGACCCGAGAGCGTGACCGTGGCCGGCGTGGTCAGGTCGCCGGCCTCCTCGATCTCGTCGACCACCCAGCGCCACAGCGCGTCGATCTTGTCGTAGTCGTTGCTGTACTGCTCGGTCAGCTCGCGGGCCAGCGCGCGCAGCTCGGGGTTGCTGCGCTGGGCCGGGCGCAGGTTGGCGGCCAGCTGATCGAGCCACGCGAGCGGATCGAGCGGCACGTGGATCTGCACCATCGGCAGCTCGTCGAGATCGTTGCGGGCGAGCGGCTCGGCGCCGAGCCGCGGCACCTGCTTGGCGAGGAAGGTCAGCTCGACGAACTCGCCCTCGCGCATGCTCACGGTCCGGCGCGTGGGCGCCGGGGCGTCGTTGCGAGCCTCGATCGAGAGCTTGGGCTCGAGCGCGGCCGGGACCACGGCGATCAGCTCGGAGCGGTGAAACGGGACCTCCTGCGACTGGAAGCGGAACCGGCCGAGATCGATGTGCCCGGGCAGCGCCTGCTCGGGCGGCGACTCGAACACGAACTCGATCTCGACCACGTCGCCGATCTCCAGCCCGCGCAGGCTCAGGCCCTCCTTGCCGGCGATGACCTCGGGCTCGACCACGGTGCCGTCGGGCTTGATCGTGTGCATGGTCAGCAGCTGCACGTCGCCCGGGTTGAACTCGCCGTGCGCGTCGATCGACTGATCGCTGAGCACGTGGAACATCTGGTGGACGATGTGGCGGTGGCTGCCGTCGGGGTACAGCACGCTGACCTCGCGATCGAGCAGCAGCACCTCGGCCACGCCGTTGCTGGCCAGGCCCTTCTCGACGTCGCCGCGGTACTCGGCGAGCGCCTGCATGCCGTCGATCCGCCAGCGCATCAGGTCATCGGGGATGCCCACGCGCTCGCCGATCTGCCGCAGCCGCGAGTTGTGCGGGAACCGGTCGATGGCCGCGAGCACGCGCTCGCGCGCGGCCTTGGGCTGCTCGCTGCGGGCGGCCAGATCGGCCAGCTCGATCTGCGACAGCGCCCGGTACGGCGCGATGGCCAGCATCTTCGTGTGCCACTGCGCGGCCTCGTCGAAGCGACCGGCCGCGATCGCGATCCCGGCCAGCGCCTCCATCGCGTCGATGTCGTCGGGCACGCGAGCGAGCTGCTCGATCCACAGCGCCTCGGCCTCGTCGAAGCGCTGGCGCTCGACCGCCAGCCGGGCGCGCAGCGGCACGCTGCCGTTGCAGCGGGCGAGCTCCTGCGCGAGCTGATCCTCGGCCGCGACCTGGTTGCGCTCGAGGATCAACTCGCGGCTGCGGCGGTGGGCAACCCCAGCAACTGTGACGTGCTGATGGCCCGCCGCCGCAGCCGCGAGCGCGCGCTCGGCCTGGAAGTCGCTGCCGCGCTGGCGGTACGCACGGTAACGAAGCATCTCCAGGTGGAGGCGGCCGCTGCCGGGGATCTTGCCATCGGGGATGGCCTCGAGCGCCTCGATGACCTCCTCGAGCTCGCCGCGATTGAGTCGCATCGCGAGCAGCTCGAGCTCGGCGCGCGCGTGCTTGGCATCGATGTCGAGCGCCTGCTCGAGCTCGGCCTGCTGGCGCGTGGCCGAGCTGGTCTTGCCGCGCGACGGATCGCGCAGCTCGAAGTCGGCCAGCAACTGGTGAGCGTCGGCGAAGCTGTCGGACTGCTCGCGCAGCTCGGTCGCAGCCTGCTCGGCGCGATCGGTGTCGGCGTCCGCGAGCGCGTCCTCGAGCGCGAAGAAGGTCTCCAGCGGCGCGTACACGGCCGTGCGCGGCAGCAGATCGATCCAGGGTTGGATCTCGAGCAACGCCTCCGCGCCGGCCTCCGGCGCCTGCTCGGCCGGCGCGACGTAGCGCCACTCGCCGCTGCGCTCCGCGTCGGCCTGCACCTTCAGCGGTCGCCCGTGCATGTCGGTCGCGCGCACCACCATCCACGCGCGCTCGCCCGGGATCGCCGTGCGAATCTCGACCCGCTGCACGCCCGGCCCGCTCGGGATCACGAACGTGGGGCTCTGCGCCGGGTACTCGTCGGTGCGATCGCTGGCCCAGATCAGCGAGTCGTTCACATACACGCGCGACGGATACTGAGCGCCGATTGCCAGGCGAAATTGCGACTCGCCGGCCGGGACCTCGACGGTCGTCCGCAGCCGGCGAATGCCCGAGCGCGGCTCGGGGTTCCACACCCGAAATGCGCACGAGAGCTGGGTCGGTTTGGCGGCGGGATCGGCCTCGAACGAGCGATCGACCTCGAGCCGCGCGAGCTCCAGCGGCCCGCGAAAGCCCTCGACCGGCCCGACCAGCCAGTCCTGCACGCAGCCTTCGCGCGCGTAGTAGGGCCGCCAGTCCTCGCCGCGGCGCCGCGCGATGTCGGCCCGCGTGCTGACCAGCTGCTCGACCGTCTCGCCGCGGTGGGCGTCGAGATCGAGGCCGTCGAACAGCGCGATGAACTGATCATCGCCGCCCGGCTGCATCTCCTCGAGCGTGTCGAGCATGCGCGCCAGCGGAGACGCGAGCGCCAGCGCCAGCGCACGATCGCGGCGCTTCTCGTGCTGCGTCGCCTCCTTCAGCAGCGCGACCGACTCGGCCCACGTGCGCTCGAGATCGAGGCGCCCCTGCGCGATCACGGCCCGGCTGTAGCGAGCCAGCGGCGGCGGCAAGGGCAGCGCAGTCAGCTGATCGAGCTGCTCGACCGCCTTGTCCGAGGACGCCAGGTGCAGCCAGTAGACGTGCGCGAGCTCGAGCCGCGCCTCGTGATCGTCGGGGTGCTTCTCCAGCCACTTCTCGAGCTTGGCCGCGTGATCGGCCGCAGCCGCCTGGTCGAACGCGATCGAGTCACGGAGCTTGGGTCGGCAGCCGGTCGTGATCGGCAGCGCGAGCAGTCCAATGAGGGCGAGGTTCAGAAAACGCTTGGATCGGCGCATGACGGACGGGGGAATTCAACGCGCGGGCTGGGCTTCGAAGGCTTGGGCGAGGGCCGCATCGACTTCCCGGAGGAACTCGCGGAACGCCTGATACTCGCCGGGCTCGATGCGCGCGCGGGCGAACTCGATGGACGTGGTGATCACCGCGGTGCGGCCCTTGGCGTCGACCTTCAATTCGAAGCTGCCGAACGGCGAGTCGACGCGCGCAGGCTTGGGCACCTGACTGAACTCGAGCCCGCGCGGCAGCTCGTACTCGATGTTTCGCACCTCGCGGTTGGGCACGCCCAACACCAGCGGGTGCTCGCGCTTGGTCTGCGCCGCGACGCCGCGGGCCAGCTGGACCTCGTGCCCGAGCAGCCGGAACCGCAGCCCCTTGCCCTGGGCCTGCGTGCCGTCCTGGGGCTGCGCCCAGTTTGGCACGCTGAGCTCGGCCTTCACCGTCACCGGCGCCAGCACATCGGTGATGCCCGGGAACTCGGCATCGTCGACGATGGTGCCCGGGAAGGTGCCGGCCAGCTGCTTGGTCAGCAGCTCCTTGCGCTGGCCTTCGGACTCGAGCGTGGCTCGCCAGGCCGACGCACCCACGCCGACCATGCTCATCGTATGCTCGACCTTGGCGTTGCCGTCCGCCGCGAGCACGACCTTCTGCGTGTACTCGGTGTTGTTGGCGCTCGGCGGATCGTACGGGATCGTGCGGAACTCACCGCCGCTGCCGTCCTTGACGATCAGCACGCTCGCGCCCTGATCGCCGGCCGGCAGCTCGAACGCGCCGGAGTGCTCGGCCGTGCCGTCCATGTAGAGGTCGTACTTGGGCACGTAGACGATCGCGTGGTTGAACACCGAGAGGCTCGCCGGCGCGTCGCCGATCGTCCCGAGATCGCGGGTGCGGACCAGCACCAGGTGACTGTCGACCCCGATCTCCGCGAGCATCACCTTGAGCAGCGAGGCCTTGTCCTTGCAGTCGCCGAAGCGGCGATTGTAGATGTCGGTCGTGCGATAGGGCTTGTAGCCGTGGATGCCGAACTCGAGCCCGACGTAGCGGGTCGACTTGATCACGTGCCGGTAGAGCGCCGCGATCTTGTCGCGCTCGCTCGCGTCGGGCTTCTCCGCGAGCAGATCGGCGACGGTTTTCTCGACCCCGTCCTCGATCGCGTCGTCGACCAGCAGCTGGCCCTTGACCAATCCCCAGTACCAGCGCCCGACGTCGTCCCAGGTCGCGTAGGTGCTGACGTGCAGGTAGTCGGCGATCTCGGTGAGACCGGGCATCTCGTTCTCGGTCCACATCCCGGGCAGGTTGCTGCGGACGTGCCGATAGACCTTCGACTTGCCGTCCTCGCTGGCCTCGCTGGTGACTTGATGGTTGAAGTGCAGCGCGACGTCGGCGGGCGCCTCGAGCACGTACTCGAGCTTGCGGATCGGCTCGATGCTCTGCAGCGGGATCAGGTCGCCGTAGTACTCGTCGAACTTGTTGCGGGCCGCGACGTCGCGGCGCACGAACGCGACCTCGATCGTGTCGCCCACGCGCAGGCCGGGGAACTGCACGCTGACCGCCCGCTGGTCGTAGTACATGCGATAGCCGGCGTTGCCGATCGAGAAGTGATCGACGATGCCGATGTCCTCGATCCGGCCGTCGGCTCGGCGCACGCGAGCGCGACGGACCTCGACGTAGCTCTCGCTCGGGTCGTAGCCGAACGAGTGCACCGCCTGGCTCTCGATCCCGCGGTCGTCGAGGATCCGAATGATCCGATGATCGAGCCGCTCGCCGAGCCCGTTCGCGCTGATCCGCGTGGCGATGGTGTTGTGCAGCACCGCCGAGTCCTTGCCGATCCAGCTCGGCGGCGGCTTCTCGCCCTCGACCGCCGCGACCACCTGCTCGAGATCGACGGCGTAGCGCGTGAACACATCGTCGCCGGCCGCTCCGAGCGTGCTCAACAGATCGCGCAGCTCGGGCTGCTGCGGGTTGAGGTCGAGGCTGCGCTGGAACGCGAGCACGCTCGCCGCTTGATCGCCCGCGCGGCTCTGCAGCAGCCCGAGCGCGGTGTGGAGCTCCGGATCCTGAGGTGCGAGCGCGACCGCCTCCTCGAGCGCCGCGATCGACCGCGGGTAGTCGCCCGCGGCCTCCTCGAGCGCCGCAAGCCGTCGCCACGCGCTCGGACGGCCCGCGCCGTCGACCGCCTGCCGAGCCAGCGTGACCGCGGCCTCGACCTCGCCGAGCCGCAGGTGCGCGTCGATCCGCTGGTCGATCACCGACGCGTCGCCGCTGTGCTCCTTGCTGTACTGATCGAGCAACGCGAGCCCCTCGCGGATGCGCCCGAGCCCGAGCTGACGCGAGGCTTCGTTGCGCAGGATCGTCGCCGAGTGCGGGTAGCGACCGCGCAGATCCTCGAGCCAGCTCAGCGCCGCCAGATCGAAGCCGTCGTTGGCCAGCTGCTCGACCGCAGCGAGCTCGATCAGCGCGTCGTCGGGCGCGACCTTGCGGGCCTGCTCGAGCAGCGCCTCGGCCCGACGATCGAGGCCCAGCGCCGCGTTGGCGTAGGCCAGCTCCATCAACATCTGCGAGTGCTCGGCCCGGGCCGCCTCGCCGACCTGCTCCGCTCGCGCGACGCCGACCTCGAACGCCTTGCGGGCGCGCGCCGAGTCGTCCTCCGCGAGCGCCAGGAACATCGCGCTGCGAGGCGACTGCACCACGGCATCGGCCTCGCGCGCCTGGTCGCGCGCCGTGAAGTCCTCGCGCGCGAACGGGGCCGTCCAGCTGTAGAACTCGATCAGCGCGAGCTCGGCCTCGGGCGTCGGCTTCTTCGTGACCTCTTCGTCCGCCGCGTCCTCGAACAGCTTGCGCAGCGACAGCGGAGCCGCGGGCGGCTTCGCCTCGGGATCGACCTCCGCCGAAGCCTTGTCCGGCGCCGCGACGGGCAGCTCGTTGAGCTCGACCGCAGGCGCGCTGGAGACCTCGAGCCCTGCGATCGGCGAGCCATCGGTCGCGCTGATCCGGGCGAAGAATCCCCACGCCCCCTGCTCGCAGCCGACCTTGATCAGCACGCGATTCCAGCCTTGCTCGAGGTGGATCGCGTAGGCCTCCTGCAGCGGATCCGGCCGCCGATAGGTCTCCCCCTCCCCGACCAGCCGCTCGCCGACCCAGACCTTGTGCGCGCCGCCGCTGCCGAGATGGATCACCGCATCCGTGGCCTTCGGCGCGCGCACCCACGTGGTCGCGTAGCCGGTCACGTACTCGTTGGGCCGCAGGAATTCGTCGAGCGAGACATAGCCGACTCCGAGCGTGTGCTCGGGCTCGTACGCACGCCAGCCGATCGGCTCGCCCGCGAGCTTGCCTTCGAACGCCTGATCGACCGCCCACGCCTCGGTCTCCGGCGGGTACGCCTGCGTGTGTCCGCTGCGGTTGGCGTTGTCGAAGGGGCCAGCGATCCGCCACGCGAGCAAGCGGCCGTTCTCGACGTAGAGCTGCCGCGCCTGCTCGGGCTCGCCTGCGTCTTCGTGCAGCTGCCCACGGATGTCGGTCGCCAGCGCGCGGACCAGCGGGTGCCGACGACGATCGTTGCGCACACCGTCGACGAGCTCGACCAGCGTCGCGCGATCGAGCTCACCCGACAGCGCCGGCAGCAAGCCGAGCAGCGCGAGCGCGGCCATGTGCGAGCGACCGTCGTGCCGCTCGAGCAGAGCCGCGCGACGATCGAGCTCTCGCTGCCAGCGACCGACCAGCCCCTTGCTCGGATCGAGCACGCCCGGCTCCCACAGCGGCGCATCGAGATCGAAGCTCGAGGCGCTCGACTCCGAAGTGGGTGTGCCAGCCGAAGCCGAATCGATCGCGGCGCTCTCGAATCCGGCGCCAACCACCTCCGATCCGGTGCCCGCGTTGGCCTGCGTGGCGAGCAGCAGCGCGAGCATGCTCGCCATCGTCGTGAGGGTCCGTGCGGGGGCTGCGGATGCAGGCATGAGCGCGTTCGTTCTCCTGGTGCAGTCGATGCCGCGGCGCGGCGCGGAGCAAGCTCGGCGGCAGCAGCAGCCGGCCATGGAGCGACCCCGGCGAGGATGGAACATCCGCGGCCAGCGTGCCATAGTCTCGCCTCATCGTGCTCTCTGGCTTGCTCAAGACCCTCAGGCCGAAGCAGTGGATCAAGAACGCCTTCGTCGGCGTGCCCTTGGTCTACGCCCAGAAGCTCACCGACCTCGACGCGCTCTGGCGCGTCGCAGCCGCGTTCGCGCTGTTCTGCATGGTCTCGGGCTGCGTCTACGTGATCAACGACATCGTCGACGTCGAGAAAGATCGCGCGCACCCGAAGAAGAAGACGCGCCCGATCGCCTCCGGCGACCTGCCGCCGACCGCCGCTCGCAACTTCACGCTGGTCATGGTGCCGCTCGCGCTCGGCCTCGGCTTTCTGCTCGCGCCCTGGTACGCCGCCACGCTCGCAGGCTACTTCGCGCTCAACCTTCTCTACTGCTTCGAGACCAAGAAGATCCCGTACCTCGACGTGCTCTCGATCGCTGCGGGCTTCGTGCTGCGCGTGCTCGCGGGGGCGCTGGTGATCGACGTCCCGCCGTCGCCGTGGTTGCTCGGGTGCACTGCCCTGCTCGCGATGTTCTTGGGGTTCGGCAAGCGAGCCCACGAGTTCGCGCAGTCGGGCGAGCGGACGCGGTCGGTGCTCAAGCACTACTCTGGGGATGCGCTCAAGTGGATCCTGCACACGCTCGCGTTGCTGACTGCCGTGGTTTACGGGTTGTACACGCAGAGTGAGCATGTCGCGGCTGCGTTTGGGGATGCGCCGCTGATCTGGACGCTGCCGTTTCCGATCATTGGGATTCTGCGGTTCATCCACCTGGTGACGGCGCGGCCGGATGCGGAGAGTCCCACCGAGGAGATGCTGCGGGACTGGGTGTTCATGGGGAACTTCGCGGTGTGGTTGGTCGCGACGGGCGTCGTGATCTACCTGTGGGGCGGCTGAGCCCTCTCCCCGCCCCCTTGTCTTGCCTACGGATCGCGCCAGGAATTGGGCGATTCTTGGTGGATCACGCCTTACCCGACCGTGGAGACCCGCGAGGCGCGAGGGAACGTGGGTGTCCAGCTCGCGTGTGAGCGTGTGCGACACCGCGCCGGGCTTGGTTGGGCGGCGTCGATGTCTATGCAGGCGGCTTCACTCATCTCACCAGCAAGCGTGCCGCATTCTGATCGTCGTAGTTCGCGGCGTATTGATCCCACCGCGCCAAGTCGCAATCGCACGCCAGCGTTGGTGCATTCGCTGTTGAGCGGCGGATCGCGTCGGGTAAAAGAGTGGCGTGGGTAGTGAGCACAAACTGATGATCCAGCGCTCGCGGTGCATCCGCGACCCGATCCACGGCGACGTTCGACTCCGGCCAATCGAGGCGGCCGTGGTCGACTCGCGGATCTTCCAGCGACTCCGCTACATCCGCCAGAACGGGCTGCTGCACTTCGTGTTCCCCGGAGCCGTGCACACTCGCTTCGCGCACTCCATCGGTACGATGCACATCGCCGGCCGCGTCGCCGAGCAGCTGTTCGGGCCGCTGACCGAGCGCGCTGATGCTCGCGGACGTGAGGCGGTTCAGTATCTCAGCACGGTCTTTCGGCTCTCGGCGCTGCTGCACGACGTGGGGCACTGCGCCTTCTCGCACTCGATCGAGCACGTCACGTACAAGGGCGAGCCGCTGCTCGGGACCACGCGGGAGCTGCTCGAGCGCTGGGGCGAGCGGGAGTTGCTGGCGGAGATCCTGGCCGTGCACCCGGAGGTGGGCGAGGAGCCGGTGACGCATGAGCAGATCGGGCTCGTGCTGACGCGGCGCATCTTCGAGGGAGACGCAATGGGACTGGCGTGCGCCGCAGCGGGGATGGATGCGCAGGAGCTCGGGCGGGACGTCCGGGCGATCATGGACGGCGGTCTCGGCATCACTGGCCGCTTCGCCGAACACTCCCTACAGCTCCCCAAGTTGCTCGGCGCGGAGATCCGCGAGCCTGAGGTCGACATCTCCGGGATCCTTCACGCGCTGATCAGCGGCACACTCGACGTCGATCGTCTCGACTACCTCATACGGGACTCGCACTTCTGCGGCGTCCCGTACGGCCGATGCGACGTGGCATTGCTGATTCGTAGCCTCAGTCTCGGCGTCGTCGAGAGCGGCATCGTACCGATGCTGCACCGCAAAGCTGCGCATGCGCTCGACGACATGCTGTGGTCCCGCTACCAGCTGTTCTTGCAGGTCTACAACCACAAGACCAACGTCGGGCTCAACGCGGCGCTGGCCAGCGCACTGTTCTTTGCGATCGCCGAGCTTCGGATCCGTCGTCCGCAACAGTTCAACGAGTTCATCGCGTTCATCGACGACCACATCCTCGGGAACCTGTTCTTTTCGGCGGAGCTCGGCGACCTCGACGACCGCTGGTACACGCGCGTCCTCGTCGACCGCGAAGTGCCGAAGCACCTGCGATCGGTACGCATCTCGGCGCACGACGACCCTTCGGCGGTCCGAGCGGCAGTGTCCGACAGCATCGCCAGGGAGATCGGGATCGCACCCAGCGAGATCCTCGTTGGCTCAGCGCGGAGCACTCTGCTCAAGAGCGGCTTGCTGCTCCGCTTGGTCGACTGGAATCACCGAACCGGCGAGCTCGAGCTCGAGGAATTCGACCTCGTGTCGTCGGTCATCGGCGACGGCAAGTTCGCCGACAGCGAGTATCACGTGTTGCACTTCTTCACCGACCGACGGAGGATCTGAAATGATGAAGACCAACATCCAACCCGGCGTCGTCATCGCCTACGACCGCGTGCGAGGCCGCGGCGAGATTGACCTCGGCGATCGCAGGATCGGCTTCGGCATCACGAGCTTCGACAGCGGCTGGCCGGTGCGGGCACCGAGGCTCGGCGATCGCGTCGAGGTCATCTTCACCGGCCCGGAATCCAAGGTGCTCTACGTCCGAATCCCACGGACCAAGGAG
>DATLLB010000637.1:0-4728 GCA_035538075.1 Enhygromyxa sp. | reverse complement strand
CTCGAGGCGGGTCGAGGCGGCGGCGTGACGCGAGGCCCAGGCGGCGAGATCGATCAGGCGCGGGAGGCCGATCTCGCTGGCGCTCAGGGCCGTGTTCTGCACGACCAGCTCGAGGGTTCGCTCGGTCTCGCCGCTGGCCGCGAGCACCGGGCGCTTGGCCAGCTCGTCGGCCTTGCGCCCGAGGTTGTCGATGTTGAGCCACAGCTCGGGGCGCGAGACCAGCCACAAGACCACGCGCGGCGGAGCCTGCTCGGGGCCGCGGGTGCGACGGTGCAGGGTCAGGCCGCGCTCGCGCTCGTCGAAGCCGAGCTCGACGGCCACGCGCAGGAGCGCGGCGCAGCGGGCCAGGCTCAGCGACTCGGGGGTCTCGGGATCGTGCGGGAGCAGGCTCTGCAGGGCTTGCGCGGCGAGGGGCAGCGGCGCGACGCCGGCGAGGTTGTCGACGACCTGCAAGGCGAGGCTGCGCAGCGCGGGCGCCCAGGGCTGCGCGCTCCAGCGCTTGATCGCGTCGGCGAGGTTGCGGGTCGCGGCTTGGCGCGTGACGTTGGATTGCTCGGCGAGGTCGCGAATGGTGACGTCGAGGCGGCCGAGGAACGGGGGCTCGAGGCCGAACAGATGGCGCAGGCGCAGGTCGGCGACCTTCTTGCCGTCGATGTCGAGCGCGGCGACCCAGGCCTCGAGCGTGGCTGGGGGCGCGGTGACGTCGTCGAGCTCGAGCTTTCGCAGTTGCTCGTGGAGGACGGTGGGCGTGTGATCGACTCGCGCGAGCACAGCCTCGACCTGCATTCGCGGGGCGCGGGCGAGCACGCCGGTGGTGTGGAGGCCGGCGTCGGCGAGCGCGGCGAGGACAACGGGCGGCAGCGCGTCGAGGCTGTCGAGGTAGCGCTCGGGGCCGCGGTAGTTGTCGTGGAAGGGCTCGGCGTGGGTGGCTTCGAGCGCGTCGCGATCGTCGAGGATCGCCCGCCAGCGATCGCGCAGCTCGAGGATCTCGCGCGCGACCTTGGTCCCGATCCCGCGGATCGCCGAGAGCCGGTTGTTGGGCAGGCTCAGCAGCTCTTCGGTGCGGGTGAGGCCGGCGCGATCGAGGGCATTGAGGGCGCGCACCGACAGCGGCAGCGCGCGGATCGGCGTGGTGCGCTGGATCTTGGCGATCTGATCGTCGCTCGGGATCTCGGGCTCGACGGTCGGCGCTTCTTGGGCGGACTCGCCGGCCGTGGGCTCGGTGGGGCCGGACGCGAGGTCGGACGACGGGAGCTCGGTTGCGACGTCGGGCGCGAGGTGGGGCTGCGGCGCGGTCGAGGTGACGGTCGGGCGCGCGTCGGCGAAGCAGGCCGACCAGGCGCGCTTGATCTCGCGGGCGGAGTCGAAGCGGGCCCCGAGCTCGCGGGCGAGCGCGCGCTGGAAGAACTCGATCAGGCTGTCGCGGCGGGCGGCGTCGAAGCGCTCGGCCGCGAGCACCAGCTCGACGCGAGGGTCGAGCGGGGACGCGCCCTCGGGCACGAAGTGCGGGCGCACGCCGGTCAGCATCTCGTGCAGGGTGATCGCGGCGCTCCAGCGATCGGCGGCGGCGTCCCAGCGACCGCGGCTCTCGGCCCAGAGGTAGGGATCGCGGTAGGCGGCGGTGCCGATGTCGAGCTTGTCGTCGGGCGCGGCCGCGAGCGAGAAGTCGAACAGCGTGAGGTGCTTCTTCTTGCCCTTGCTCGCGCCGACGCCGAGGTTGGCGGGCTTGATGTCGCGGTGCAGGAGGCCGGCCTCTTCGATCTGCTCGAGCGCGTCGAGCAGGTCTTCGCCGTAGCGGAGCGCGAGTTCGTAGCTGAGGCCGCCCTCTTCGGTGATGAGCTTCAAGAGCGTGTCGCCGGCGAGCGAGAGCTTGAGGCAGCGCAGGCCGTCGATGTCGAAGCTGTCGTAGAGCTTGACGATGCGCGGGTGCTCGAAGCTGCGCAGCGCTTCGGCCTCGAGATCGAGGCGCTCGTTCTGCTCGGGATCGCGGGCGGCCTTGAGCGCGTAGCGGCGCTGATCTTCGCCGTCCTCGATCTCGAGCACGCGGGCGCTGGCGCCGTAGCCGAGCACGCGCAGGACGGTGTAGCGCTCGTGCAGGAGGTCGTCCTTCTCGGCTTGCAGGACGTGCTTGGTGCTCTCGGGCTCGATGTCCTCGTTGTGCTTGCGCAGCAACTCGACGAGGTTCTCGACCATGAACACGGCGCTGTCGTAGCGATCGCGCGGGCCGTTGTTGGTGGCGAGGCAGATGGTCTCGACGACCGGGGGCGGGAGGTCATCGACGACCTGTGAAGGATCGAGGCAGCCGACGCGGGTCACTCGGGCCACGGCCGCGGGGTAGCTGCTGGCTGGCGGCTGACCGGTGAACAGCAGGTAGCCGACGGCGCCGAGGCTGTAGCAGTCGGACATGCGGCTGGTTGCGCGGGGATCGTGGGCGAGCTCGGGGGCTTGATAGACCTTGTCGCGGTCGCTGGAGAGGAGCGTGCGGTGGCTGGTGGCCGTGGCCCCGCGACCCTCGCCGAGCTGGAAATTGAAGATGCGGACCTGGACCTCACCGTCGTGGCGGCGGACCAGGATCGCGCCCGGATGGAGGCCGCCGTGGATGACCTCGTGGCGGTGGCAGTAGCCGAGCGCGTTGCCGAGCTGGCGGAAGATCGACACGCGCTCGTCGAAGCTGGGCGCCTCGTGGGTGAGGAACACGTCGAGCGGCACGCCGCCCTCGAAGCCGTCGAACAGCAGGGTGGGCCCGAGCGGCGCGTCGTCGGCGAAGCTGCTGACGCTGAGGATGTTTTGGTGCCCGTGGACGCTGGTCAGGAGCTGGACCTCGCGGCGCGCCGCTCGACGCAGACGATCGCGCTCGTCGACGGTGGTGTGCTGCGGGACCAGGTACACGCGGGCGCGGGCTCGCAGCTGGCTGTTCTCTGCGGTGGCGCTGCGATCTTGGTAGGCCTCGCCATCGGCGATCACCGAGCCGAGCCGAAAGCCGTTGACGAGCAGCTGGGTCTCGCGCGGGCGCAGGCCGATGTTGTCGAGCGCGGCCTCGAGGTGCGCGCGCGTGCGGCTGTCGATCGGCTGCCAACCCCTGGGGTTGGCGTTGGGGTAGCGGCCGTGCTGGAGCGCGTCGATCAGCTGCGCACGATCGACGACCGCGGTCTTGGCCGCGCCGGTCAGTCGGTTGTCGACGCTGGGGTTGCTGAGGAAGATCAGCGGCTGGACGAACGGGACCCGATGCTCGCGGGCGCGTCGGCGGAAGTACTCGTCGAGCTTGCTGCGCAGGACCTTGCACTTGTGGTTGGTGAACGACAGCGGGTTGTCGCGCATCACCGGTTGGCTGTCGCCGGGGCGGGTCAGCAGCCAGGTGTGCTCATCGCCCTCGATGCGGCCCTCGTAGTCCTTCATCTCGACCACGAACACGGCGCCGTAGCCGATCACGACGAAGTCGAGCTCGTAGTGGCGGCCGGTGTTGGCCTCGAACATGTCGATCAGCGCGCGCGCGTGGAGGCTCTTGGGCAGCTGCTCGCGCACGAAGTCGATGCCGGCCTGCTCGTGCGGGTGCGGGGTGGTGCCGACCAGGATGAAGTTGCTTCCGGCGCGGGGCATGAGCTCAGGCTGCCTTGCGAGTGGCGAGGCGCGAGGCGGCGTCGCGCTGCTGCGGGGTGGCGTCGGGCGAGGCGATCACTTGCAGCGTGCCGCCGAGCTTGCTGCGGACGCGGTCGAGCTGCTCGCGGTCGAGCTGCTCGCTGTGCAGCAACAGCGTGGGCTCGGCGTGATCACCCAGCGCGGCCGTGGCCGCGGCCAGCTGGCGAGGGCCCGGCTCGTCGGCCACGATAGCGACCTGGTTGGGCCACGAGAGATCGGGGTTGGCCAGGAAGGCTCGGGTCGCGGCCGTGATCGCGGCGAGTCCGACGATGACCACGCGCGAGGACGGGCCGAGCTTGGGCAGCTCGAAGGGCTTGGGCTCGAGCTGCCACTCGCGGAGGATCGCGAGGATCGCCGCGCCTGGATCGCTGACCGGCTTGTCGGCGAGCGCCTGCTTCCACAGCTCGGCGGCCTGGGTGCTGGACAGGCGGCGCCAGTCGGCTCCAAACGCGTCTTGCTCGTGAGCCGAGCGCAGCGCGAACACGGCCCGGGCCCCGAACGCGCCGCCCCACTGGCGATCGGCGTCGCGCAGGAGCAGCTCGAGGCGATCGCTGGTGTCGAGGTCGCCGGCGAAGCTGCGCCACAGCGCGTCGGCCTCGGGACCGAAGCGGCGCGAGGTCGGCGAGCGAGCCTCGACGAAGCGGAGCAGCATCAGGGCCGAGCGGTAGTAGGCGCGGCGCCGCGCATCCTCGGTAGTGAGCGGCATGAGCCGCGACCCTAACAGAATTTCTGCACGCTCCGATATTCTCATGGGTGATGGCCTACAGCTTCACGCCCAACCAGCAGCGCGCGATCGACCACCGCAACGGCAACCTTCAGCTCGTGGCCTGCGCCGGATCAGGCAAGACCGAGGTGCTCGCCAACCGCGTCGCGAGACTGCTCGATCCTGCCGGCAGCCCGGCCTACCTGCCGCGCCACATCGCCGCATTCACGTTCACCGAGAAGGCGGCCGGCGAGCTGAAGGAGCGGATCGGCAAGCGCGTGGAGCAGCGCTATGGGCCGCTCGTCGGCATGGCCGAGCTGTACGTCGGCACCATCCATGGTTTTTGTCTGGACCTGCTGCAGAACGAGGTGCCGGAGCTGCTCAAGTAC
>DATLLB010000636.1:0-4532 GCA_035538075.1 Enhygromyxa sp. | reverse complement strand
TCCCGCAAGCCCGGAGCCTTGAGCGAGCCGTCCTTGCCGAGGATCCGCGCGAAGCCTCCGGTGTGGTGGAAGCTCGCGGCGATCATCGCCGCGAGGGCGAACACCGGGCTGCCGAGCACCGTTCGCCGCGCGTTGCCGGAGCCCTCGGTCGCGACCACCACGTCGTTGCAGGCGATCGCCAACCACCGCGAGACCTCGTCGGCGCGCAGCTCGGCGAATGCTTCGGGCAGCAGCACCGACGCGTCGGGCTGAGCGTCGCGCAAGGCAGTGACCAGATCCTCCGAGTCGTTCACGCCGAAGAAGCGCGGGCCGACGCCGAGCACGATCGGCGCGTGCATGTCCTCGGCGACCGAGGCCAGCTCCTGCATGCGCGCCGGATCTTCGATGCGATCGAAGCAGAAGAACGCGTCGGGCCGGTTCATCGGCTCGTCGTCGAGGCACTGCCGCAACGCTGCCTCGAGACCCGCGGGCGCCGTGTCGACGACCTCGACCAACATCGACGACTTCTTCGGCGCATGCTTGACGACCAGGTGCAGCCCTCGCCACAGCGCCTCGGGCTCGATCACCGCCGGGTGCTCGAGGATCGCCGAGACGGCGCCGAACACCGCCATCTCGACCAGCTCGCGCGCGCGTCGGTTGGCCGGCGTGGGCGGCTGACCGGGCTTGCTCGCGCTGGTCTTGCCGCGGATCGCCGCGATGAACGAGTCGACCGCCTTCTTGGGATCGGGCTGCTTCTGCTCGTGACCGGCGAGCAGCTCGTCGACCAGGCCAGGCTCCGCGGGTGCGGGCGCGGGCGCGGGCTCGGGCTCGGGCGCAGCTTCGGGCGCCCCGGAGAACACCTTGCGCAGCTCGACCGCGAGCGGACCGTCGCCGATCAGCTCGACCACCCGCGCGACCGCGGCCTCATCCGAAGGACGACGCGACGACGGCCCGCCGAGATCCTCGCCGAGCTTGCGCAGCTGCCCGAGCGTCGGCACCGAGGCCAGCACATGCGCGATGCTGTACTGCTTGAGCTGATCGAAGCGCAGCTCGACCTCGTGCGCGCCCGCGGCCCCGAGCGCAGGGCCGACGTCGAGCCTGGCCGTGACCGCGGCGGCCTTGAAGGTCTCGGCGAAGCTCTCGGCGTCGAGGATGAAGCGGCGTCCACTCGGCTCCTTGCTCAACGAGCCGAGCAGCAGCCAGTGAACGTGGGCAGATTCGCGAGCGTCGGCAGACATTTGGACCTCGGAGACTAGCGCAGGATTGCCGACGGACCGAGCAGCTTGGCGATGTAGCTCAGGTGGCGGCTGCGATGCATCGCAAAGAGGCGCCGGAGGTGATGCCGTCGAACGGCACCGCGGTTGTAGGGCCCGATGGGGTTCGCGCAATGTGCGGCGAACATGACCTGATCATCGCTGAGCTCGATTGCGCGGGTCATGATCACGCGGGCTCGTTTGCAATGGGATAGCCGAGCGGTTGTCGACAACATGGTCGCGAACATGCCGAAATGCCTGCGTTCGTCGGCCATCAGTCGAGCGCATAGCTGACGAAGCAGAGGCTCGGCCGTGAAGTCGGCCAATGCGTAGTAGTACCCGGAGGCGAATGCCTCGACGACACACCGGGACAGCAGCTCCTCGGAGACGCCGCCCCGCCTCGGGTCGACCTCGCCATCGTGGTAGGGGAGCTCACTGAAGCGCCGATACGCGTCGTCGAAATCGAAGGTCGGATCGGCGAGGTCGAGCCAGCGTCGGAGCGCGCGCCCGTGATGCTGCTCCTCCTCGGCCCATGCCGCGATGTCGTCGCCAAATCGCTCGGGCAGGACGCGCTGGAGATAGGCGCCGTACATCGCCGATCGTGACTCGAGCAGACACGTCGCCCGCACGATGGCGACGACGTCGGCCTCGACCCGCTCGGGTCGAAACGCCCCCCAGTCCACGATGGAACGTGCGCTCGCCTTCGGATCGCCGGTGACCATGATCCGATCGTCCTGTGGATTCGATCGGAAGTGGTGACGACCCGAAGGCAAGAGTGTGCAGATTCAGCCCAACTTGCTGGCGGCCTCGGGGTCGAGTCGGCACAGCCGCTCGAACGTGGGATCGGTGGTCAGCGGCGGCTTGGCTTTCGCGGCCTCGGCTTGCACGCGCACGAGTCCTTGCAAGCAGCGAGCGGCGAGCTCGGGCTCCCACTGATCGATGCCGAGCTGCTCCGCTTCGCGAGCCAGGGCGGTGTAGAGCCCGAGGGCCACACGCGGCGCGCCGCCGGCTGCCATCTCGGCAAGCGCGAGTCGGACGAGGTACTGGTTGCGCGCGTTGCCGGCCGTGCTGATCGCGGCCTGCATCGCGACCGCAGCCTCGCCGAACTTGCCACCCGAGGCCAGCTTCTTGCTGCTGTTGATGACCTCCTGCACGGCCTCGGGCAGGCCACCGGGCCCACCACCGCCGCCGCCACCACCACCGCCATCGGCGAACACCTCGCTGTCGATCCACGACTTCGCATCGGGCCCGCACAGCGGTGAGCCGTTTTGGAAGTTGAGCGCGAGTAGCTGCGGCATCCGGCTGATCAGCGAGCGGACCCCGTCGATCACCGCGTCACGAGCCTCGCCATGGCCGAGGTTGCCGAGCGCGAGCGCGGTCAGGAAGTGCAGATCCATGCTGAAGCGAAAGCGCATCAGCGAGCCCTCGGTCTCGTCGATGATCTCCGGCCACTTGCCGTTGGCCTTCATCAAGTTGAGCCGCGTGAACAGATCGGGCTGCGGCGGAGGGACCTGCGTGTTGCCGTTCGGCTGCGACGGCGGCGGGGCCACGATCGCGGCGTAGAGGCCCATCCGCATCAAGCGGTAGGCGAGCGGATCGTTGATCTTGGCGCGGCGCAGGATGTTGGCGGTCGAGATGAAGTCGGTCCCGACCTTGCGCAGGTAGTCGAGCACCTGCTCGGCGTTCTGCGGCGCGGCTTGGGCTGCGGGGGCTGGAACCGCGGCCGCAGGCGCAGCGCCGGCCGCAGGCGCAGCGGCGGGCTGCGGCGGAGGAGCGGCGGCCGGCTGCGGCGGAGGAGCGGCGGGCTTGGGCGGCTCCGGCTTGGGCTCGGGCTTCGGCTGCGGGACCGACATCTTCAGCCGCGAGATCGCGTCTCGCAGCCCGCGAGTGCCCGGCGGGCTCTCGAACTTCGAGTTGACCACGCCGAGCATGTGCTTGTTGGCCTGCTCGAGCAGATCGATCGCCGCCGCTTCCTTCTCGGTCGGCTTGTACTCGCCGATCTCGCGCTCGAGCTGATCGAACAACCAACTCAGCGCGTTGGCCCGCCGCTTCTCCTTGTTCTTGGGCGGCTCCATGTCCTCCCAGAACCGCTCGCAGAGCTCGGAGAGCAACGCCATTCCCTGTGTGAGCCCGGCGAAGCCGCCGAGCTTGTGCAGCGCGCGGGCGAGGTAGGCTGCGATCGAGAGGTCCTTGCTCTTTTGCGTGAGCAGCTTGGTCGAGTCGCGCTTGATCTGCTCCCAGTTGGGCTCGCCGCCGGTCACCGACTCGAGCTTGGCGATCTCGTTGCGCACCGCTTCGTGCTCGGGCTCGTAGCGAGCGTCGGCGCCAGCCGGCTTCGCGCCGGGGATCGGCTGGATCCACGCACCTGCCAGCGCGGCCGCATCGAACGCGGGCTTCTCGGGCGCAGCGGCTGGTTGCGCAGCGGCTGGTTGGGCAGGTGCGGCGGCCGGTTGCGCGGGTGGTGGTTGGGCAGGCGCAGCGGCTGGTTGAGCAGGCGCGGGCTGAGCAGGCGCGGGTGCAGGCGCAGCCGCGGGCTTGGGCTCGGGCGGCGGCGGAGGAGCTGACATCTTCGCCCGCGCGAGCGCGTCACGAAGCCCGCGGGTCGCCGGCCCGCCTTCCTGGAAGCGCTCGCCGAACACACCAAACATGTGCTTGGTGACCTTGTCGAGCTCGTGCAGCGGAGCCGTGTCCTTGGCGGTCGGCTGCATCGCGGAGAGCTGACGCTCGACCGGATCGATCAACCACGAGATCGCGTTGGCCCGCCGTCGCTCCTTGTTCTTGGGCGGCTGCATGCCGTCCCAGAAGCGATCGCAGATCTCGGCGATCAACGCGAAGCCGGTCACCAGTCCGCCGAGGCCCTCGAGCTCGTAGAGCGCTCGCGCGAGGTAGGTCGCGAGCGTGAGATCCTTGGACTTGCTGCGCAGCAGCTTGTCGGAGACCTTGCGGACCTTGATCCAATCGGGCGCACCGCCGGTGATCGACTCGAGCTTCTCGATCTCGCCGCGGATCTCGGTGTGCTCGGTGTCGTAGCGCGTGTCCTCGCCCGCCGGGTTGGGGCCAGGGATCGGATCGATCCACGCACGCACGCGTGGGGTCCACTCGCTCTCGGGCTGTGCGGGCGGTGGCGGCGGAGGAGGAGGCGGCTCGGGCTTCTTCTCTGCGGCCGGAGGCGGAGGTGGTGGAGGAGGAGGCGGAGCTGGTTCGGGCTTCGCCTCGACGACGGGCGGAGGCGGAGGTGGAGGTGGCTCGGGCGGCTTGGTCTCCGCGACCGGTGGAGGCGGAGGCGGCTCGGGCTTCGCC
>DATLLB010000635.1:0-5136 GCA_035538075.1 Enhygromyxa sp. | reverse complement strand
CCCGCGGTGATCGCCGACAAGAGCGGCGCGCTCGACTTGGTCTCGATCCCGCTGATCCCCGACGTCGTGGTGATCTCGGGCAACCTCGACATCGCGCTCTACGTCGACATCGAGGCCTCGCTGCACTGCAACCGCATCGAGGTGCTCGGGCTCGACGGCGAAGTGACCAGCTTCACCAGCGAGGGCCAGTCGCAGTGGATCGATCCGGGCGAGCTCGACGGCGATCTGGTGCTGCCGGCCACCGCGTTCTGCCAACTGACCACGCAGCCGACCTTGACCATCAACCCGCACCTGGTCGTGACCGTGCTGTTCGACGAGTACGACATCGCGGGCATCGACATCCCGATCGCGCTGCCGGTCGTCGACGAGGAGATCCAGCTCGAGACCATCGCGCTCAGCTTCCCGCGCTGGGAGGAGCCCGAACCCGAGCCCGAGCCCGGCGACACCGGTGAGGAATCGGGCGAAGACGGCGAAGATGAGCGCGGCGACGAGACCGACTCGGGCGAGAGCGAGAGCGGCGGTGATGATCTCGGCGGCGAGCTGACCGACGACGGCTGCTCGTGCTCGAGCGCCGCACCCAGTGGCGGACGCGGGCTCGCCGGGCTCGCGTTCGGGCTGCTGGTGCTGGCCAGCGTGCGGCGTCGTCGAGTCGCGAAGTAGGCCTACCTGCCCGCGGGCGCATCGAAGCGCGGCAGTGACCAGCCCGGGCCGAGCCGATCGTACTCGTCGTCCGGCAACGCCACGACCACGGCCCCCGGCGCCAGCCAGCGTGCGAGCGTGTCGAGCTGCTCGCTCGCCATCGCGGTGCAGCCGGTCACCGGGCTGTCGGGGCCGTCCCACGCGTGCAAGAAGATGCAGCTCCCGGCCTCGGGTACACGCCCGGCGTTGTGCTCGATCACGATCGCCAGATCGTAGAGCCGACGCATGGCCTCGGCGCTGCTCCAGTCGGGCTCGACCGCGTCGGCGTCGACGATCTGCGCGTAGTGGCGCGAGCGCGGATCGTCGACGCAGCGCAGCGAGTCGGACTGCGTCGCGTAACTCAGCGCGGTCGTGTGATCCGGTGCGCGCCCGTACGCGCCGCCGATCGCAAACACCCCGGCCGGCGAGCGCCCGTCGCCCTCGCGCTTGGCGGGACCACTGGCGTCATCGGGCGCACCTTCGCCATGCAGCCCACGTCCCCAGCCGAGCCCGGCGTGCCCGAGCACGACCGGAAACGCCTCGCCGATCGCCACCCACTCGCCGTTGACCTGCGCTCGCTCGAAGCGTCGCGCCTGCGCGCGAAAGCTCGACCAGCTCGGGCTGCGCACGACCAGCAGCTGGGTAGCGAGCCCCGAGATCGGCGACCCATGCTCGGGCGCAGGCGGCATGCGAAAGCGATCGGTGACCTCGACGAACGCGAGCAGATCCATGAACGAGGTCACATAGCCGTCGGTCCAGTTGTTGGCGACCAGCAGCCGGCCGTCCTCGCTCCGCCGATCGCCGACGATCCCGATGTGATCGGGCCCGCTGCGCGCGGCGATCGTGTCCATGAACACCACGTCACCGGGCTGCAGCGGCGCGGCCTCGTCGAGCGCGATCCAGTGCGCGCGAAACCACGGCAGCAGCGTCCGCACGCGGCGATGATCGATGTTGTGGTTGGCCTTCTCGACCATCGGATAGCGCCGAGGCGCGCGGGCGATGTCCTCGTGCACCTCGACCTGCAGATCGATCCCGGCGTTGCGCAGCGCTCGGACGATCACGTCGGTGCAGGCCCCCAGCGAGCGATCGACGTCGCCGCCCGGGTACGGCAGCGTGAAATAATCCTGGTTGTAGGCGTCGGCGTTGATCGTGGTCTTGATCGCGCCGAGGTTCAGATCGAGCGGATCGGGGATGCCGTCGCGATCACGGTCGCCCGGCGGCGCGCTGGTGCCCGGCGCGAGCACCCGCAGCGTGATCGAGCGCGCCGCGAGCTCGCCGTGATCGCCCGGTCGCAATCGCAGCGTGTGCGCGCCCAGAGTGAGCACACGCCCGCCCTCGTCGAGCAGCGGATAGGCCTTGATCGGCCGCCCGTCCGCGTAGAGCAGCAGCAGCGCGCGCGGCTCGTCGAGCACCGCGATCCACGAATGCGAGCGCTCGCCCGGCAGCTCGATCTGAACGCGATCGTCGAGGTCCGAGAAGATCCCCACGTCCGCGATCCCGAGCGCCTGCTCCGGCTCGATCAACGGCAGATCGGCGACCGCGGCCAGCCCCTCCCGCGCATCCACAGGCGGCCCCGCTTCGCGCGGCAGCTCGCTCTGCGGCTTGGCCTGCGGCTCCGGCCGACAGCCGCCGAGCGCCACGATCACGATCGCCGCCGCTGCGCGCCCGATCATGACGGATGCCCATCCACGCGCAGCTGAAACAGAAAGTACGGCGGCAGACAGACGCCCGCGTCCGAGCCCGAGCGCGCGCAGATGTAGTCGTCGCGACACGGCGCGTCGACGCTGCACGAGCGCATCCCGGCCGGGTTCGCAGTCTCGGCGATGCACTGCGCGAACGGTCGACGCGCGGCGAGACAGTCGTTGAAGCTGCGCAGGTTCGGGATCACTCCGCACGCGCTATCGAACCCGCCCATTCCCGAGCCGCAGCTGAACGCACACATGCCCTCGGGGAAGCCGACGCGGTTGTCGTTGCACACGCCGCCGGGCGCACACGCACGCTCCTCGACGTCGCGGATGCGATCGCGATGATGATCGGCGCTCACCTTCATCTCGCCGACCTCGCACACACCTCCGGCCAACGCGGGCCCCGACTCGAGACAGGTGCCGAGCTCGGGATCGCTGAGCTTGGTGCAGACCAGCCCGTCGTTGCAGGTCCAGTCGGCGAAGCCTGGATCGCCGAGCCCACAGTGGGTCCCCCACGCGCCGCGGTTGCGCTCGTGCTCCGACAGCGGTCGCATCTCGCTCGCCGCCTGCTCGCGCAGGATCGCGGTGTGCCAGGCTCGACGACGCTCGAGCTCGCCCTCGAGGTGCGGCGAGCTGAACACCGCGAGCGCGTCGACGCCCTTGTCCGGATCACGCTCTGCCCCCAACAAATGAAAGCCGGCGATGCTGCGGCTCTCATGGCAGCCCTGACAGCTGAGCCCGTCGAGCCGCCGCAGCAGCGCCGCGGGCGAGCGCACCGTCGTCATCGCGTCGAACTCGTATTCGGCAAAGTCCGCGGCCGTGAACACGCGCGACCAAGGTCGATTGGCCAGCCGCGCGAATCCTCGCGGCGTCACCGAGGTCGCCGCGGTCGTGAGGTACTGGTCCGGCACCACCAGCGTGCCCCGATCGAGCGCCTCGCGTTGCTCGGGCGCGCGCAACCACGCCAGCAAGGCCGCCCGCGCCGCGGCGTCGCGCGACAGTCGTTCGACGTCCGGCGTGTTCTCGAGCGGCGACGGCTTCCAAGTGTCCCCCTCCGTGCGAAACACCTGCAGCAGATACTCGGCGTGCCCGGCCATGTCGGGTCGGATCGTCGACGGCCAGCGCTCGGTCTGCACGTCGATCTCGACCGACTTGAGCAGCGACGCATCGAGCTGCGCAGGCGCGAGCGCATGTCCGTCCGCGCGCAGCCACGCCGCCAGCTCGGCGCCGCTCAGCCCCGCGTCGGCCTGCCAGCGCGCCTGCATCTGCGCTCGATCGTCCGCGCCGCGCTGCCAGTAGACGACGTTGATCGTCATCGGCAGGCGCGAGTCGACGCTCATGCCCTGCTGCGTGCGGGTGTAGGCGAGCCGATAGATCAGCCGCGTCTCGCCGAAGCTCTCCGGCGCAAAGACCTGGCGATCCATGCGATTGACCACGCCGATCAGCTCGAAGCGAGTGTCCGGCGAGGACAGCCAGCCAAGATCGAATTGCCGATGCACGAAGCGCATGCCCACGCCCGTGTGCTTCGGATCCTCGGCTCGATCGGCGGCCAGGCGCGCGGCCAAGCTCTGCGCGATCGCCTGCAGAGGCCCAGGCCCATAGTCGGCGGTCGCCGTAGCCTCGCCGCCGTGGAGCAACGCGGCGAGCCCGAGCCCATGCTCGCGCTCGAGCGCAACCAGCGTGCTCGGATCGCTGATCAGCAACAGCGGCACAGGACCCTCGACCAGCTCGCGCACGGTCGCGGACACCGAATCTCGCTTGTCCGGATCACTCGCGTGGGCGCTCACCGGGGCGGTCTGCCCCTCACCCGCGACCTCGGTCCGCACGCACGAGATCATGACTGCACAGATCGATAGCGCGCACGCTCGGCCGGTCATGTCGCGATGTTAGCAAGTCCATCGCAGAACACGCGAGCGCGACCAAAACGCGTGATGACCAGCGCGACGCGAGCAGGCAGTATTGGGAATTGATGCAGCGACAAACCGTGTACCCCCCGATTTGTGGTTTGACTGCGCTCGCCCTGGCAGCGCTGGCACCTCTGGCCTGCACGAACGATGCGGGCAGCGACGCCAGCACGACCTTCGAGAGCTTCAGCTCGAACGGCGGTGATGGTGATGGCGACGACGAAGAAGAAGAGACCAGCGGCGACGGTGATACCGGCGACGGCGATGGCGACGGCGACACGACCTGCGGCGACGGCATCGTCGATCCCAACGAGGAGTGTGATCTCGGGCCCGAGAACGCCGACGACAACGTGTGCACCACCGCCTGCACCTTGGCGGTCTGCGGCGACGGATTCCTCTACACCGAGTTCGAGGAGTGCGACGACGGCAACGCCGACAACAACGACGACTGCGTGAGCGGCTGCGTGGTGGCCACCTGCGGCGACGGCTTCACGCAGGAGGGCGTCGAGGCCTGCGACGACGGCAACGACGTCGAGGACGACAGCTGTACGAGCGCCTGCACGCCGAGCAGCTGCGGCGACGGGGTCGTGCAAGACGGCGAGCAGTGCGACGACGGCAACGGCGACGACAGCGATCAGTGCCCGGGCAGCTGCCAGCTCGCCTACTGCGGCGACGGCTACGTGCAGGCTGGCACGGAGGAGTGCGACGACGGCAACCAGGCCGACGACGACGCTTGCTTGCCGACCTTCTGCGTCCCCGCTTCCTGCGGTGACGGCTACATCCAAGCCGGCGTCGAGGAGTGCGACGACGCGAACCTCGAAGACGGCGACACCTGCCCGTCGAGCTGCCAGAACGCGTTCTGCGGCGAT
>DATLLB010000634.1:0-13660 GCA_035538075.1 Enhygromyxa sp. | reverse complement strand
GTAGCGGTTGGGGCTCATCGGTCCCTCGTGCGGCTTGCGAATGTGCGGCTTGTCGGCCTCGCCCTCGCCCGGTCGAATCTCGGGGTGCACGAGCGGCTCGACCCGCTTGCCGAGCAGCATCCCACGCAGGGCCCGGAGCGCGTCGGTGGTCGTGAAGATGCCGATCGGCTTCTCATCCTTGGTCACCACCGCGCTGCCGAGTCGATCACGCTCCATTCGCTCGACCACGGCGACCAGCGGGCTGTGGTCGGCGCAGGCAAACGGCACGTTCGCCATCGCGTCCTCGACCTTGGTCTGGCTCGGATCGACGTTGCCCACGGCGGCCGCGGCCGCGATGTCGCGGGTGCTGAGCATCCCGACCAGCTTGCCGCTCTCGTTGACCACGGGCAGGTGGCGGATGTTGTCGCTGTACATGCGATCGAGCGCATCGCCGAGGCTCATGCCGACCTCGACGGTCACGGGCAGGGTGGTCATGAAATCGCGGACTCGAAGTGCTTCTTGGGTCGACATTGCGCGATCGTTATTGCACCGAAGCGCCGGCTTCGCGCGAGCAAGATCTGCGTTGATCACAGCTCGACCACGTCACGATATTCCGGCACCTCGACCGTCCAGCCGAGCTCGTCCTCGATGCGCACGCGCAGCGCTTCGGCGGCATCGAGCTCGGCGTGGACGATGAAGGTGCGGCGCGGCGCTCGATCGCAGCCGCGCAGCCACGCGAGCAGCTCGTCCTGATCGGCGTGGGCCGAGAGCATGTCGAGGGTCGCAATTTCAGCGCGGACCTCGAACCACTGGCCGTGGATGCGAATTCGATCCGCGCCGCCGACCAGCTTGGCACCCCGCGTCCCGCCCGCTTGGAAACCGGCAAACAAGATCGTGCATCGCGAATCGCCAACGAAGCGACGCAGGTGATGGACCACGCGTCCGCCGGTCGCCATGCCGCTGGCCGAGATCAGGATGAAGGGATCGTCGCGCTGATCGAGCGCCTTGGAGCCCTCGACCTCGCGCACGTACTCGGCCACGCTGCACATGCGCTCGCAGGCCTCGGGATCGAGCCGATGGGTGCGCGGGTGCTTGCGATAGAGCTCCGTCGCCGCGATCGCCATCGGGCTGTCGAGGTAGATCGGCAGCCGCGGGATTCGCTTGGCCCGGCGCAGCTCGTCGAGCAGCAGCAGCAGCGCCTGGGTGCGACCGACCGAGAACGACGGGATCAGCACGGTCCCGCCGCGCGCGGCCGTGCGCGAGACGATGTCCGCGAGCACGTCGCCGGGATCGCTGGAGTCGTGGTGGCGGTTGCCGTAGGTGCCCTCGAGCACCAGGTAGTCGGTCGGCTGCCGCGGCGCGGGCTCGCGGATCAGCGGATCGTTGGGGCGCCCGAGATCGCCGGAGAACAGCAGGCTCTGATCGTCGATCTGCAGGTACGCGCTCGCGGCCCCGAGGATGTGACCCGCGCGTGCGAAGCTGACCTCGAACCCGCGCGCAGGCGTGAACGGCTGGGCAAACGCGTGAGTGTCGAAGCGGTCGAGCGCATCGCGAGCGTCGCGCTCGGTGTAGAGCGGCAGCGCCGGTCGGTGCTTGGAGAAGCCCTTGCGGTTGGCAAACTCCGCGTCGGCCTCGTGCAGCCGGGCCGAGTCGGGCAGCAGGATCTCGCACAGCGCCCGGGTGCCGGCGGTCGCGTGGATGCGGCCGCCAAAGCCGGATCGAGGCAGCAGCGGCAGCGCGCCCGAGTGATCGATGTGCGCGTGTGTCAGCACCACCGCGTCGAGCTGCCGGGCCGAGAATGGAAGCGGCGCCCAGTTGCGCTGTCGGATCTGCTTGTAGCCCTGAAACAGCCCGCAATCGACGAGCACGCGGTGGCGGTCATGCTCGACCAGATATTTCGAACCGGTGACCGTCTCGGTCGCCCCAAAGAAGCCCAGCTTGATTGTCACTTGTCCTCGTCGTGATCCGCGGTTGGTTGCTCGGGCTCGCCGTCGCTGAAGCGGCGGATCAGCTCGCCGAGCACATGCAGGCCCTCGAATAGCTTGGCCATGAACGAGTTGCTGTGGTGGATCAGCACGAAGTTGGGATGCTGCGACCACAGCGAGCGCAGGCGCGTGTCGAGGGCCACGGCCTCGGCGTTGCTCTCGATCCGGACCGGGTTGCCGGTCTCGATCGAGAGGTCGCCGACCGCCGCGGTCTCGAAGAACAGCACCGCGTCGTAGCGCGCCAGCTCGAGCTCGAGCGTGGTGCCGAGCTCGGTGAAGAAGTCGTTGGGATCGCTGCTCGGCCAGTAGGCCGCGCCGTCGATGGTCCCGCGATCACAAAGCAGCACGCGATGCGGGAACCGGGCCGACTGCAGATCCTCGAGGTTGCGCTGCACGTGGAAGATCGCCTGCTGGACCGCCTTGCGAGCCTGGGGCTCGTTGCAGCGCGGGAACCCGCCGGAGAACAGCATCGTCGCCGACTCGGGGACCACCACGATCCGCTCGCCGATCTCGCGGCGCAGCATGTCGGCGGCCGTGGTCTTGCCTCCGCCTGGTCCACCGGTCAGCGCGATGCGACACAGATGATCGCCATGGCTGGAGCGCCGGGCCTTGCGGACGATCTGGTCGAGCGCGCTCATGCTTGTCGGCGGAGGATTGCACGCCCGTACCGCCGCGCGACTGCAGGGTTTGCGCCGCTCAGCGACGCACGCAGGCGTGCCGTCGGTCCGCACGCTGCCGAGACGCGACCCTTGCGATAGGCTCTCGCCCAATGTTCCGCCTGCCGACCGCCTTGCTGGCGCTCCTCGTCCTGACCGCCCCCTCCGGCTGCCTCCGCGACAACGGCAACAACGCGCCGAACGGCGCCGCGCAGCTGCAGTCGCGCGTGGGCAACAACGATCCGCGAGGCGTCGACGATCAGCCCAACTGGGATCAGCAGGCCAGCGAGCTCAAGCGGCGCGTCGACCCGCGGCTGCCCAACCCGCTGCCGACCGACAAGCAGGCCGCGTGCGCGGCCATGCTCGACGAGGCCGCGGCCTTCTACAAGCACGTCGAGGCCGAGCCCGAACGCAGCGAACGCATGGCCGAGCTCGAGCAGACGCGCGAGCGCGACCTCGAGGCTTGCGTGCGCGAGACCAGCGTCGCCGCGGCGCTGTGCGTGAAGATCCTGCTCGGCGATCGCGACAGCGAATTTCCATGGTTGCTCGATCAGTGCAGCCGCGCCTACCCGGCCGACGACGATGGCCCGGTCGGCGCCAACACGGTCGAGGCCAAGGCCGACGCGATCGAGCTGACCTTCGTGGGCGACGTGATCTTCGGCCGCTACCGCGAGGACAACGTCTTCGACCCGATCGTCGACCCCAGCAAGATAAAGCCCGAGGAGCCGCTCGCCGGCCCCTTCGCCGAGATCCAGGCCCAGCTCGACAGCGACGTGCTGGTCGGCAACCTCGAGACCCCGGTGATCGAGAGCTTGCCCGTGAAGTCGCCGATCGGCTCGAAATTTCGGTTTGGTGGCGGCCGCTCGGACGTGACCATGCTCGCCGCCGCCGGCTTCGACGTGCTGAGCCTGGCCAACAACCACTACTTCGATCTGCGCGAGGACGGTCAGCTGCAGACCCCGAAGATCGTCGGCGAAGAGGGCATCTTCCCGATCGGCGCCAGCCGGACCGAGGATCCGCTCTATCGCATCGAGACCCACGAGGCCAAGGGCTGGAAGATCGGCTTCTTGTCGGTCACCAACCGCGTCAACGCCCCGGTCCGCGCCGGCACTCCGCAGGTGCCCTACATCGAGCTCGACGAGATGGTCGCCACGCTCGGCCCGCTGCTCGAGCAGGCGCGGGCCGACCACGATCTACTCGTCGTCGCCGTGCACTGGGGCGACGAGTACGAAGAGGCGCCGAGCGTGTATCACCAAAAGGCCGCCCGCGGCCTGATCGACGCCGGCGCCGACATGCTGATCGCTCATCATCCGCACGTGCTGCAGGGGATCGAGCAATACAAAGGCGGACTGATCGCCTATTCGATGGGCAACTTCCTGTTCGAGCACACGGGCGCGATCCCGAGGCTGACCGGGGTGCTGCGGACCCGCTGGACGCAGGGCGGCGACGGGCGCTGCCTGTCCGAGGTCGTGTTTCATCCCGCGTACATGAAGCGCACCCCGTATCCGCATCCGACCTATGCGACCGGCGGCATGGGCAAGCAAGTGCGCGGGCGCGTGGTCGATCAGGGCAAGGCGCTCGGCAGCACCTTCGTGCAGGTCGACGGAGGCGAGGACCTGCGGCTCGACGGGCTGCCGAGCTGTGGCGGCGCGTGAGCGTGCGGGCTCAAGGCACGATCGCGTAGTTGAGCTGCCGCGGCGTCCCGTTGCGCATGATCCCGAGGGTCAGCGCCTGCGCGCTGTTGAAGGCGCTGTAGAGCTGGTTGACCACGTTCGGCGAGGTCACGTCGATGCCGTTGACGCGCCTGACCACGTCACCGGTGCGCAGGCCCGCGCGATGCAGCGGCGAGCCGGAGCTGATCGCGTGCAGTCGCCAGCCGACGATGTTGCCCTGCGCGACGACAGGCTCGGTCTGGGCCAGGCTGTGGATCCACTCGAGCTCCGAGGTGTAGGCGTCGACGACCCACTGACGGATCTTGTAGTGCCCTTGCTCGGGGGACCAGATGTCGGCGGCGTAGACCGGTGGCGGCGGGTCGAGCTGGTAGTTGAGCTGATAGGCCGCGCCGCCAGTGCCCGGGCAGGCCACGGCGACGACCGTATGGGTTCCGTTGCCGTCCGCGACGAGCCCACCGCGAGCCCGATTGCCGCACTGAGAGTGAGTGTCGGGCGGGATCAGGACGTACTGGGCCTCCTCGTGGCTGCTCGGCAGTCCGTTTTGAGTCAGGTCGAACACGTAGACGACGCCCATACCGCTGCTGTGATCGCTGAAGTCGTAGGCCGCCGAGACCAGCAGCAGCTCGTGACCGCGGGCGTCGATGAAGCTCGAGGTCCAGTAGCCGAAGTCGTTGGTGCCTGTCGCCGTGGCTTGCACGTCGCCGGCGGAGTCGAGGAAGGTGACCTCGCCGTCGAGCGAGTTGCCGAACGCGACGCCGGAGATCAGCTCGACGTGGGTCGCCGAGTCGCCGTAGTTGCGGTCGAGCGAGACCGTAGCGGTGGGCGCTCCGCCCGATAGCGGCAAGCTGTAGAGCGAGATGCTGTCGGGGGTGCCGCCCTCTTCGCTCAGCGCGATGACCGAGCTGCCCCCGAACGAGCGGCCGAAGCTGCACCAGCCCGAGGTCGAGCTCGCACAGTCGCCGAGGCTCAGATCGGCGTCGCTCGGGATCCGGTAATCGCCGGACCAGGGCGCGCCGGTTCCGTAGATCACCTGCACGTCATTGGCGGTGTAGACCACCAAGTCGAGGTTCCCGTCGCCGTCGACGTCGAGCTCGGCCTCGGCCTTCGAGTAGATCCCGGCCAGCTCACCCGTGGTCGTGAACGCTGCGTCGGTGAGCGCCAACGTGGCGCTCGCACCCCGGACCGTGGACTCGTCGAAGCACCACGACTTGCCGGCGTCCGCCGCCACGCCGTCGTCTTGGTAGTCGGCGGTGATGCACAGGTGATCGCCGAGCGGCGCGACGCTGATGCCGTAAGCCCCGTCTTCACCCACCGCCCCGTCGCTGACCAGGACGGCGGCAGATTCGTCGACGAGCCCCGCGTCGGGCGTGAAGAACAGCGCCCGGCCATCACCGATCGGGGCGAAGCCGCCGTTGCCCGGGTCGCCGAACACCGCGAGATCGGCGTACACGGCCGCGTCGTAGCTGTCGACCGGACCCGCGGTGGTCGGCTCGTAGATCAGCGACGGGAACACGCACTCCGAGACGATTCCGTCGCAGTTGTCATCGATCCCGCCACAGTCCTCGCTCATGCCCGGGTTCACGAGGGCATCGTTGTCGTCGCAGTCGTCTTCGACGAGCCAGCCATCGCCGTCGGCGTCGACGTAACACTGCGCGTCGCCGCCGGAGCAGTCGTTGTCGAGTCCGTCGTCGCAGATCTCGTTCTCACCCGGGTTGACGTAGGGGTCGTTGTCGTCACAGTCGTCGGAGACGTAGCCGTCCCCGTCGGCATCGTAGGTGCCCTTGTCGTCGTTGCAGGCGCCGATCAGCGAGGTCGAGAGTCCACAGGAGAACGCGATGAGAAAAGAGTGGGGCCGAAGCATCGAGGTCGCCGTTGGCGGCGACCTCGGTCGCGATGACGCAGGTTCAGAAGCAGTCGGGCGTGGTGCCGTTGTATTGCGGGATCAGCCCGTGCTCATCCTCGAAGGGCAGCGCGTCGCGCAAGTACAGCTCGTACATCACACCGGGCTCGACCTCGACATAGAAGTCGGTGAAGTCCTCCAGCGCGTCGGCGTGCTCGGCCCGAAACTCGCGGAGCGCTGCGACGGTGGGCGGGTCGTCGATCCGCTTCGACATGCCGCGGCAGAAGCTCTGCTCGTAGTCGACGGCCAGCGGCGCGAGGTCGAGGTCGACGGTCCACGGCACGGGCGGGACGGTGTTCTCGCCCGCCGGGATAGCGACCGCGAGCACGCGCATCGGCCCGGTCGACGGCTCGCCCAGCGCCCACCAGTGCTGCAGCTGCGAGCTGTGGGCGGCGCGGATGTCCTGCACGACCTGCGGCGCGTCGGGGCACTCGCCCACACAGCCGATGCCGCTCTCGCTGTGACCGTCGTGCACGCGCTGGATCGCGGCATCGAACGAGCCGGGCTCCGGCCACACGCCAAGCAGGTCGTCCCAGTCGCCATAGTGGAGCAGCTCGACGAGCTCGGTCTCCTGCGCCTCGTCGAGGACCGCGGTGTGGGTCTCGATCCACGTCGGGTCTCCATCGCGATAAGGCAGCACCCAGTAGCGACAGTCGCCGCGCACGTAGAGATAGTAGAAGCCGACCTCGTACTGGAACTCGGTGCGGACGATGCCGCCGCCGAACGACAGGAACCATGCGAGCCGCAGATCCTGGCTGCCATCGCAGATGCGCTCGAGGGTTGGCTCGTCGCCCGTCTCGCCGCCATCGGCCGTGGTCGTGTCGCCACCGCAGGCGCTGGTAATCGTCAGGCAAGCGCTCAGGCCGAGGACGCGGGTGCAGTGGCGCATGTAGCCGGGGAGTCGCACGGCGGACATGGATCGATCATTCGAGCGTCCTCGAGCACCGCCAGCGCCTCGGCGAGGCTCTGTCGCCGCTTGATCTGCTCGAACCACCCCGCCACGTCCTCGCGCAGCATCGCACCCATGCGCAGCCACTGCTTGAGCCGGCCGAGCGTGTTGTGCTCGCTGGCCCCGTCCGCGAGCAGCTGCGCGACATAGCGCTGGAGCAGCTCGATCATCGCGTCGCTGTCGAGCGCCTCGGTCCGCCAGCCGCGAGCGCGAGCGAACAGCTCCGGCCGGCCCATCGCACCGCGACCGATCATGAACGCCTCGCACCCGCTCGTCTCGCGACAGGCCTGCAGCGCGTCGAGGTCGAACAGGTCGCCGTTCGCAACCACCGGAATGCCGACGGCCGCCCGCGCGCGACCGATCGCCGCCCAGTCGACCGGCGGCTTGTAGAGCTGCGCTCGCGTGCGTCCGTGGATCGTCAGCCAGCTCGCGCCGCCGAGCTCGGCCGCCTTGGCGATGTCGACGATCGGGCTCGCGTCGTCCCAACCCACGCGCACCTTCGCGGTCACCGGCACGCGCTCGGGCACGACCGCACGCACGGCTCGGACGACGTCCTCGACACGACACGGGGTCTTGAGCAGCGTCGCGCCGCCATCGGAGTTGTTCACGGTCTTGGCCGGGCAGCCGAAGTTGATGTCGATGCCCAGCGCGCCCAGCTCGGCGGCCCGCGCCGCAGCCTCGGCCATCCAGTGCGGCTCACCGCCGAGCAACTGCACGAACACCGGCACGCCCGCGCGGGTCCGTCCGCCGCGAGCGAGCTCGGGGCAGTGGCGCAGGAACACCTCCTTGGTGACCGGCTGCCGAAGCACGCGGACGAACTCCGACACGCACACGCTGATGCCCGAGCGACCGCCGAACAGGCCGGTGAGGACCTCGCGGTAGCTGCCGTCGGTCACGCCGTCCATCGGCGCGAGCGCCAGATATGTACCCGGCGCGTCAGGCCGCTCGGCGATGGAGTCTCGCTCGCCAAACACAATCTACGGTTTCCACAAAGGCCCAATTAAACTGGCTCAGACGGCGTTTAATTGGGCAGTTTTCATCGGAGCGAGGTTGCGCCGCGCGAGACGTGATTCTGCGATCCGTGGTCGCCGAGATCGAGCTCGAGCTGCGCGTCGAGGGCCGGCGACCAGGGGATCAGCACGAACTCGTAGGTGCGGCTCTCGACCCCGCCGCCATCTTGCGTGGGCTTGCGAACCTTGCGGCAGACGAAGCCGTTGGGGGTCAGTCGGCGGTGTTGGATCAGTCGCCAGATCGCGAGCTCGACGTCTTGCTCGGGCGCGCCGTCGGCGACGAGACGATCGACGATCTTGCCCATGGTCACGCCGGTGTCCGCGTGTCGTTCGACGACGGTGAGCACGGCGTCTTGCAGTTGGTCGGGCATGGAGCGGCGAGCATGGATCGCGGCGGCGAGGCTGACAAGGTCTGCGCGCGGAAGATGGATCCGCGTACCATCCCGGCGATGCGCACCCGCTTCTCGTGTCTGGCCCTCGCGCTCGCGCTCGGTTGCGCCGAGACCACGGTCGCACCGAAGTCGCCCGATGTCGGCGCCGCGCCGAGCGAGCCGGAGGTCGTCGAGGCTCCGCTCGTGAGCGTGCGTCCGCACGTCAACGATCCGTACATGGAAGCGGGCGCGGTCGAGAAGTGGACCGACAAGCTCGAGCGCGAGCGTCGTGAGGTGATCGCCGAGCGTGACGAGATCGTCGCGGCGCTCGAGCTCGAGCCGGGCATGGTCGTGGCCGACGTCGGAGCCGGCACCGGGGCCTTCTTGCAGGCGCTCAGCGTCGCGCTCGGCGAGCGTGGCAAGCTCTACGCGATCGACATCGCGCCGCAATTCCTCGAGCACCTGCGCGAGCGAGCGCGCAGCGAGGCGCTGCAGAACGTCGAGGTGATCGAGGGCAGCGCGACCGCGACGATGCTGCCGGACGCGTCGGTCGACCTGCTGTTTCTGTGCGACGTCTACCACCACCTCGAGTATCCGTCGGTCTATCTACGCAGCCTCCATCGCGCGCTGCGACCCGACGGACGCATGGTGATCATCGACTTCGAGAAGATCCCCGGCAAGACCTCGGAGGCGATGATGAAGCACGTGCGGCAGGACGAGGCCACGCTGCTGGCGGAGGTCATCGCCGAGGGCTTCGTGCTCGAGCGCGAGATCGAGAGCGTGGGCCTCGACGAGAACTACATGCTGGTGTTTCGCAAGGCCGCGCCAGCAGGACCGGCAGTGACAGCGGTGGCGCCTCCGCCCGCGCAGCCGATCGAGGTCGACCCGGCCAACTACCGCATGGTGCTGGCCGGTGACATCGTGATCGGCTTCGCCGGCGCAGGGCTGGTGACGATGCTGGCCGGGCTCGTGCTCCGCTCCGACGCGGTCGCGCAACGCGAGGCGCTCGGCGTCGCGGCCGAGCCCGACGCGGCCGCGATCGCCCGGCAGGAGCAGCGCATCGAGACCGGCACGATCCTCTCGATCACCGGCGGTGCTGCGGCCGGGGCTCTGTTCGCCGCCGGGATCACGCTGGTCGCGGTCGGCTACGCGCGCGAGCGCAAGCGTCGTGAGGCGCTCGAGCCAGCGAGCATGGCCGCGGCGCCGCTGCTCGGGCCCGATCGCGTCGGCCTGAGCTGGCAGATCCATTTTTAGCTAAGGTCGACCGGTGCGAAGCGCTCGGGCGATCACGCTGCTGCTGTTGCTGCCGCTCGCGGCCTGCTCCCGACCCTCGCCCACCGGCGTCGCGGTCGATCGCTCGATCCGCGAGCCCTCGGGCCTGACGGCGAGCCCCAATCACCCGGGCGTATTTTGGATCCACGGCGACTCGGGCACGGGCAACTGGCTGTTTGCGATCGATCGCAACGGCAGCAAGCTCGCGCGGCTGCGCGTGAAGGGGGCCGAGAATGTCGACTGGGAGGACATCACCCACGACGATCGCGGCAACCTGTGGATCGGCGACATCGGCAACAACGAGTCGGATCGGCGCGACCTCGTCGTCCATCGGGTGCCCGAGCCCGATCCGCACGCCGACATCGACGAGGTCCGCGTCGATCTCAGCGTGCCCTTCTCGTATCCCGAGCAGACCGAGTTTGGTGAGAAGCGCAGCAACTTCGACTCCGAGTCGCTGCTGTGGTGGGACGGGCAGCTGTGGCTGCTGACCAAGCACCGCGGCGACGATCTCACCCACCTCTATCGATTCCCGTCGCTCGACGGCGAGCCGGTCGAGCTCGAGCGCACGGCTACGTTCGATCTCGGCCCGAGCCTCGACGCATCGCAGACCAAGAAGTGGTCCGGGCAGGCGACCGGGGCCGAGGCTGCGCCGGACGGCAAGCACTGGGCGCTGCTCAGCTACGACGGGGCGTTCGTGTTCGAGCTGCCGCCGTCGGGCGCTGGCGCGCAGATGTTCGCCAAGCAGGTCACGCGCATCAACTTCGATCAGGAGCAGACCGCCCAGGTCGAGGCGATCGGCTGGGATGGCGCGGAGCTGCTGATCATCAACGAAGAGCGGCACGTGTTTCGCCTCGCAGAGCCGCTCACGGCCACGCGCCTGCCCTGACCGCGGTCCGTGCGCGGGCCGTGGACGGGCGCTCGGAGCCGATCGGCGCGGGCGTGCGATCGGTTCGATCGATACGACGCCTTCGCGGCACCATGTGCACGTGACCGACTTTTTGCCGAATGCCCCCCGTCGCAAGTGGCACCCGAGCGAGTGGAACATCGTGTGCGTGGGCTCGGCGATCGGTACGGCGCTGGCCCTCGGCGCGTGCACGGACGACACGACCACCGCCGACGATCAGGCCGAGATGACGACCGGCACCGACTATACCGACTATACGGACTACAGCGACTACTCGGACTGGACCGACTACACCGACTATACCGACAGCTACTGGTACCCGGAGTGCTACGTCGACGAGGACTGCGGGCCCGACATGCAGTGCATCGACTACTACTGCGTGCCGGTCAGCGAGTGCCGGACCTCGAGCGATTGTCCGGCCGGCGAGTTCTGTGATGACAACCAAGGCTGCGAGGCGGTCGAGCTGGCCGAGCAGTGTCTCGCGCCGGCGCTGCAGCAGATCCCGCTGCCGGACGAGGCCGGCGGAGTGGTCGTCGCGCTGCGCTTCGCCGATCTCGACGGCGACTTGGCGCAGGAGCTGGTGCTGCTGCGCGACGACGCGATCGTGGTGGTCGACGGCGATCAGGCCACGACGGCGACGCACAGCGCCTTCGCGCTCGACGGGCTCGCAACCACCGACGTCGACGAAGACGGCGTGATCGATGTGGTCGCGACCTCCAGCACCAAGCTCAACGCGCGGGTGTTCCATGGCGACGGGCTCGGCGGCTTCGTCGACAGCGGCGTCGGGCCGGCGATGCGGCTCGATCAGGTGCACGGCATCGACTGGCCTGCGGACGGGCGGGGCGAGCTGCTCGCGCTCACGCAGAACGACGAGGCGGTGATCCTCTCGAACATCGATCAGCCGAGGCCCGGGCTCGAGCAGCTCGGGTTCGGCGGCGTGATCGATGGGCTCGCGGTCGGCCACTTCGATGGCAACGGCCAGGACGACCTGGTCGCGCTGCAGGGCTGCATGCCGTTCGTCGACTATCAAGGAGGCATCAGCTTGGGCTCGGACGGCGTCGGTCCGAGCGGGCCGTGCAGCGTCGCGACCGGCAACTTCGACGGCGACGAGATCAGCGACATCGTGATCCTGCGCGCCGACGCGAGCTTCTCGGTCGTGACCGTGCTCGCCCCACCGGATGATCTCCCGGTTGCAGTAGGGCTGATCGGGGCCTATCAGGCCGCGCGTCCGTCCATCTTCGGCGGCGCGTCGTTCTCGATCGTGGTGCAATCAGGACCAGCGCTGGAGCTCCTGTTCACGACCGCGGACTTCGATGCGTGGTGCCGCGCGGGCTTCGACGAGCTGCCGTCCGTGCTGCGCTTTGCCGTCGGCGACTTCGATGGTGATGGCGATGACGAGCTCGCGACCGTCGACACCGACGGTGCGGTCGCGCTGTGGTCCGACGAGTAACCAGCGCCGTCGACAAGCGCCGCGGGGTTGGGGCACAGTCGGATCATGACTTCCCCCCGCTCGATCTCGCTCTCGCTGCTGACCTTCGTCGCGCTGACGGCCGCCTGCACGACCGCCGGCTCCGACGACGGGTTCACGACCAACGCCGGCACGGACGACACCGAGACAGGCGATGGCGATGGTGATGGTGACGGCGATGGCGACGGTGATGGCGACGGCGACGGTGATGGTGATGGTGATGGCGACGGCGATGGCGATGGTGACGGCGACGGCGAGCCCGGCTGTGGCGACGGCGTCGTGCAGCCCGGCGAGGAGTGTGACAACGGCCCGAACAACGCCGACGACTCCGAGTGCACGAGCGAGTGCCTCGAGGCGGTGTGCGGCGACGGCTTGGTGCACATCGGCGTGGAGCAGTGCGACGACGCCAACCCGATCGACGTCGACGGGTGCTCGAGCGACTGCATCCTCGGCAGCTGTGGCGATGGGCTCGTGCAGCCGGGCGAGACCTGCGACGACGGCGACGATGACGACAGCGACTTCTGCACGTCGCTCTGCCAGGAGGCGACCTGCGGCGACGGGTTCATCTACGAGGGCTTCGAGGAGTGCGACGACGGCAACGGCGACGACACCGACGCGTGCACGGCCGTGTGCGCGGGCGCGTACTGTGGCGACGGGCTCGTGCAGGTCGACGTCGAGGAGTGCGACGACGCCAACGACGACAACGACGACGCGTGCGTGGGCCAGTGCGTGAACGCGGTCTGTGGCGACGGCTACGCCAACATCGGCTTCGAGGAGTGCGACGACGGCAACGACGTCGAAGACGACTTCTGCCAGAGCACCTGCATGGCCAACGCCTACGGCGACGACTTCGAGACCGGCGATCTGACCTTCCTGCCGTGGGTGACCAATTCGCCCGCGTGGATGGCCACGAGCCTGTCGGTGCACGGCGGCAGCTTTGCGATCGTCAACGGCGACATCACGCACAGCCAGAGCTCGTCGATCGAGGTCATGCTGACGCTGCCGGGGCCCGCCAACGTGCGCTTCTGGCATCGCGAGAGCAGCGAGTCGGGCTACGACTTCCTGCGCTTCTACATCGACAACGGCCAGCAGGGCAGCTGGTCGGGCAACAACGGGTGGGCCGAGTCGGTGTTTCCGATCTCCGCCGGCCAGCACACGCTGCGCTTCACGTACCAGAAGGACGGCTCCCTCGACTCCTACGAGGACTCCGTCTACGTCGACGATCTGCTGATCACGCCCTGAGTGGGCCCGGCTGACTACGGTGGTGAGCTACGGTGAGCCGTCGCCATCGCCATCACCGTCGCCATCGCCGTCGCCATCGCCATCGCCATCCCCGTCGCCTGCGGTGGTGGTTGGATCGCCGTCGCCATCGCCATCGCCATCGCCCGCGGTGGTGGTTGGATCGCCGTCGCCGTCGCCATCGCCATCGCCTGCGGTGGTGGTGGGATCGCCATCGCCATCGCCGTCCCCATTGCCATCTCCGTCGCCATCCC
>DATLLB010000633.1:0-4241 GCA_035538075.1 Enhygromyxa sp. | reverse complement strand
GCCACATGTTGTTGACGTTGAGCAGCAGCACCGAGGCGAACGCGATGCGAAAGGCCGCGATCGCGCGCGGGTCCTCGGTCCGCAGCCAGAACCGCCGCCAGCGCTCGAGGTCGAGCAGCACGATGGCCGCAAACGCCAGCGCGCAGGCAAACACCAGCCAGCCGAGGGTCGGACCCAGCGCGAGCGCCTCGAGATTGGACGGTTCTTTGGCGAGCAGCATCACAGTCCTCGAGGACCCTCGTCATTCGAGCGATCACGCAGGTAGCGAGCCATCACCCACACGAAGCTCAGGATCACCACCCAGAGCCCGGCCAGCACCCAGAAGGCCCATAGATCCGATCCCGAGGGCCGAACCGCGGCCGCTCCCATCAACGACAATGCGACAACGGGCATGGTCTTGCTCACTCGAAGTTGCGCACGTACTCGAATTCGATCGCCTGCCCTTTCACGCCGTGGGCCGGCGGCGCGATCCAGTTGGCGAACTTCCCGGGCTCGCGGACCGGCTTCATGATGCTGTCGAGGTAGCGCTTGTCGTCCGGCCCGAGCAGCCACTCGTGCTCGCGCGCGCGGAACCTGGCTTCGTCGATCAGCTCGCCCTCGGGCGTGAAGAAGTGATCGGCGTAGATGCCCTGGTGACGGTGAAAGCGGCGGCTCGGCAGCGTGAGTCGCCAGGCGCTGTGCTCCTCCTCGAGGATGCGGTTCCACTTGCGGAGCGCGCGCTCGCAGTCCTTGATGTATTCGTCGCGCAGCACCTCGTTCATGGCGTTGCGCAGCGGAATCTGTCGGGTGGTCAGGCGCCCGTTCTCGACCACCGGGAGCTCGTAGATGTCCTCCAGCGCGAGGTGATCGCGATAGCGCTCACCCTCCTTGAAGCGGCCCTTGAGGCCCGCGGCGAAGTACGAGGCCGCGTTGTTGGAGACCTCGCCGCCGAACAGATCGAGGCAATAGGAGAACCAGTAATTGATGGTGCGCTGCACGGTCGGGATGTCGATCCCGCCCTGCCGGCGCACGTCCCCGTCCTTGTCGGCGCGCTCGAGCTGGGCGGCGCGACGAATGATGCGAGCCATGCCGGTCTCGCCGACGAACAGGTGAAAGGCCTCCTCGGTCAGCATGAAGTCGCACGAGCGCGCCAGCGGATCGAAGCCGCTCTCGCGCAGCGCGGCCAGCTGAAACTTGCCGTCGCGATCGGTGAACATCGTGAACGCGAAGAAGCTCAGCCAATTGTCGCAGGGCTGGTTGAACGCACCAAGAATCCGCGGCTTGTCCGGGTCGCCGCTGCGGCGCTCGAGCAGCTCCTCGGCCTCCTCGCGACCGTCCTTGCCGAAGTGCTTGTAGAGCAGATAGGCCATCGCCCACAGGTGCCGGCCCTCCTCGACGTTGACCTGAAACAGGTTGCGCATGTCGTAGAGGCTCGGGGCCATGTGCCCGAGCAGCCGCTGCTGCTCGACCGAGGCTGGCTCGGTGTCGGCCTGGGTCACGATGATCCGGCGCAGCGCATTGCGGTGCTCACCCGGGACCTCGTCCCACGCCGGGGTGCCGGTCAGGTCGCCCACGTGAATCATCTGCTGCTGCTCGCGCGGGGTGAGGAAGATGCCCCAACGATATTCCGGCATTCGCACGTGGTCGTAATGTGCCCAGCCCCCGGCATCCACGGAGATCGCGGTTCGCAGCCACACCTCATTGAGCTCGAAGTCGGTCGGGCCCATCTCGTGCCACCAATCGAGGTATTTGGGCTGCCAGCGCTCCAGCGCGCGACGGACCTTGGGATCGTCGGCGAGCCCGACGTTGTTGGGGATACGACAATTGAGATCCACGGATGGGTTCATCGGGACACCTCTGGACGTCCAAGCTGCACGGTTAAAGGTCGACGGAAAAGCGCACGCTTTTCGTGTGCTGACGCTTCACGGTCCACGCACGCGTGGCTGCGTGTCTGCAGATTCACGCAGTCTTTGCTGGCGCTCTCGATCGTGCGTTGTGCCTCGGCATCTTTGCCGGCGACGGGCGAGCACGATTGCGCCATCGTGCGCATGCATGGATCAGCTTCGCCTCCGACGCCTGCGCGCGCTGGCCCGCAAATACGCGCGTCCGGGACCTCGCTACACCAGCTATCCGACCGCGGCGGAGTTCGGGCCGCTCGCGGCGAGCGAGTACGAAGCTCGCCTCGCTCGCGCGAGCGTGGCCTGCGACGAGGCCTGGTCGGCGTATGTGCACGTGCCGTTTTGTGCCAAGCGCTGCGCGTTCTGTGCGTGCTCGGTGATCGCGACGCCCGATCGCGCGCGGGTCGAGCAGCCCTATGTCGATCATCTCGTGCGCGAGCTGGAGCTGGTCGGCGAGCGACTGGGCGAGCGCAGGTGGCTCGCGCAGCTGCACCTCGGCGGCGGGACCCCGACATACTTGGCGCCTGCGCAGCTCGAGCGCGTGCTAACGGCCGTACTTCGGGTGTTCCGCCGCGAGTCCGACGGTGAGTGGTCGATCGAGCTCGACGCACGAGCGACCAGCGACGCCCACCTCGACCTGCTCGGCGTGTGGGGCTTTCGACGGATCTCGCTCGGCGTGCAGGACCTCGATCCCGACGTGCAGCGACACATCGGCCGCGAGCAGAGCCTCGCGCGCATCGTCGAGGTCATTCGTCGCGCGCGGTCCGTGGGCATCGCAAGCGTCAACCTCGATCTCGTCTACGGGCTCCCGGGCCAGACGCGCGCGAGCATCAGCCACACGATCGCGGCCGTGCTCGAGCTGCTGCCCGATCGGCTCGCGCTCTATGGTTACGCCCACCTGCCGAGCTCGCCCGGTCGCGGCAATCAGCGGCGCATCGACGAGGCCCTGCTGCCGAGCCCGAGCGAGCGGCTCGACATGTTCTTGGCCGCGCGCGAGCAGCTGCTCGACGCGGGCTACGTGGCGATCGGTATGGATCACTTCGCGCTGCCCGAGGACTCGCTCGCACGCGCGGCGCGAGCCGGGACGCTGCGGCGCAACTTCATGGGCTACACGGTCGCCGCGGGCACCGACCTGCTCGGCTTCGGCGTGACGGCGATCGGCGAGCTCGCTGGCGCGATCGTGCAGAACGAGGTCAAGCTCGCGCGCTGGTCCGCGACGATCGAGCAAGGTCGACTGGCGACCGCGCGCGGGCTGATCCGCAGCCCCGACGACGAGCTGCGCGCGGCCGTAATCGCCGAGCTCATGTGTCGCCATGCGATCGACAAGCGAGCGATCGAGCGGCGCTTCGGGCTCGCGAGCTTCGACCGATCGTTCGCCGAGGAGCTCGCCGAGCTGCGCGAGCCGATCGCCGACGGCCTGGTGCTCGACGAGCCCGACCGGCTGAGCCTGACCGCAGACGGCGAGATGTTCGTCCGCAACGTGGCGATGAGCTTCGACGCCCACCTCCGAGCGAAGCGCGGCGCGCCACAGCGCTTCTCGGCCACGGTCTGACGATCGTGTACGCTCGCCGCGTGCGAGCCTACCTCGAGCTCATGCAGCGGATCCTCGACGAGGGCGTCGAGAAGTCCGATCGCACCGGCGTCGGCACCAAGTCGCTGTTCGGCTACCAGCTGCGCTTCAATCTCGCCGAGGGCTTCCCGCTGGTCACGACCAAGCGCCTCCACCTGCGCTCGATCATCCACGAGCTGCTGTGGTTCCTGCGCGGCGAGACCAACGTCGCGGACCTGCGTGAGCACGGCGTGACGATCTGGGACGAGTGGGCCGACGAGCGCGGCGAGCTGGGCCCGGTCTACGGCCGCCAGTGGCGGAGCTGGCCGACGCAAGACGGACGCACGATCGATCAGATCGCCGACGTGGTCGCGCAGCTACACCGCAACCCCGACTCGCGCCGGCTGGTGGTCAGCGCGTGGAATGTCGCCGAGCTGCCGCAGATGGCGTTGGCGCCCTGTCACTGCCTGTTTCAGTTCTACGTCGCGCGCGGGCGGCTGAGCTGTCAGCTGTACCAGCGCAGCGCCGACGTGTTCCTGGGCGTGCCGTTCAACATCGCTTCGTATGCGCTGCTGACCATGATGATCGCCAAGGTCGTCGGGCTCGAGTACGGCGACTTCGTGCACAGCTTCGGCGACGTGCACCTCTACCTGAACCACGTCGAACAGGCGCGCCTCCAGCTCGCGCGCGAGCCTCGGCCGCTGCCGCAGATGCTGATCGAGCGGGTGCCGGACAGCGTGTTCGACTATCGCTACGAGGACTTCGTGCTGCACGGCTACGATCCGCATCCGCGCATCGCCGCGCCCGTCGCCGTG
>DATLLB010000632.1:0-4848 GCA_035538075.1 Enhygromyxa sp. | reverse complement strand
GTCGGCCCGATCGAGGGCGTGTTGGTCGGCGCCTGGCAGATGCAGCCGTTCGGCATGATGGTCGCCAACGCACCGACCTCGAGCGACGGCTACTTCGAGATCGGTGACGTCCTTGTCGGTGACGTTGGCGGTCGCGCCGGCCAGGGTCAGCAGGTGCTCCTCGCCGATCGCTCCGACCTGCCACACGCCCGGGCGGACGCCGACGATCTCGAAGTAGCCGTCGCTCGAGGTCGGTGCGTTGGCGACCATCATGCCGAACGGCTGCATCTGCCAGGCGCCGACCAACACGCCCTCGATCGCACCTTCGGGATCGCCCTTGGGCGCGACGAAGCCGGAGATCGTGTAGGCGGTGTCGACCCACAGCTCGACGTCGCTGACTTGCTCGCCGATGCCGAGCGCGACCTCTTCGGGCGTGACGCTGGCGTGACCGCGAGCGCGCGCGCTGAGGCTGACCACGCCCGCACGCACGCCCGTGATGCGAAAGCGACCCTCGTCATCGGTGACGACCATGCTGCCGTCGAGGCTGATGTTGGTGTCCATGTCGCCCGAGAAGCCGCTGCGCGAGTCGGAGAAGTTCACGCGTGCGCCGGGCACCGGGGTGCCGTCGGGTCGGGCCAGGACCACGCCCTCGATCGTGCCGCCGGGGATCAGCCGAAAGTCCTCGCGGCGACCGCCCTCGGGCACGTCGGTGGCCCGCGCTTCGGCGTCGTAGTCGGTGTGGAAGGTGGTGATGCTGTAGCGGCCGGTCGCGAGCTGGAGGCGGTACTCGCCATCCTCGTTGCTGATCGCGGCCAGCGGCGCCTGGTTGAAGCCGAGGTTGACCTGCGAGCTGTCGGTCACGCGCACGAGCACGCCCTCGATCGGGCCGCCGCCGATGTCGGTGATGGTGCCCGAGAGCAGCGCCCCACCCTGCTGCATGGCCAGGTCGATGCTGGGCTGCTCGCCGCGACCGGTGATGCGGACGTCGCCGGTCGCGGGAATGAAGCCGACCGCAGTGGCCGAGGCCGTGTAGCGACCAGGGTCGACGGCGTCGAGTTGCCAAGCGCCGCTCTGATCGGTGATCGCCGTGAGCGGCAGCGTCGGCTCGCCGGGACGCGGCGCCTGACCTTGGATGACGTCCTTGCGCGAGAGCAGCACGACGGCGCCGGGGATCCCGGTGCCATCGTCCGCGCGCGTGACTCGACCGCCGACGCGCACGCGCTCGAGCGGATCGGCGTCGGCTCGCGCCTCTCGCTTGCGCCGCAGCGCCTCGCCGCGATCGAGCTTCTCCTCGCCGTCGCCTTTCGCCGCTTGCTTCGGCTCGTCCTCGCCACCGCGAGCCCACCACAGCGCCACGCCGCCGAGCGTGATGATGGCGATCAAGATGGCGATCAGCGTCGCGGTGACGGTCTTGCGCTTGCCTGCGGCCATGAGTCCCCCGCAGCATCGTCGCACGCCACACAGTGGCGGCGGAGAGCCCAGACCCCCTTTGGGGGTCACCACGTGCGGTTGGGAACTACGAGCCGATCCGCTTCGCTCGCCAAGCGAGCGCACGGCCGCGAAGCGGCCGCCCGCGGCTCAAACTGAGGCGGCCGCGGGGGGCTAAGACAGGTGACGCGGGACACGCTTGGAGATGCCGCAGACGATCTCGTATGGGATGACGCCGGCCCAGCTGGCGAGCTCGTAGACGTCGATGCTCTCTCGCCCCTGGCGCCCGAGCAGGGTCACGCGCTCGCCCTCCCTGGCGTCGGGCAGGTCCGTCACGTCGACCATCGAGATGTCCATGGTGATGTTGCCGATGATCGGCACTCGGTGGCCGCGGACCAGCATGTGGGCCTGGCCGCTCATGTTGCGGGGGTAACCGTCGCCATAGCCGACCGGCACGATGCCCAGCCGCGACGGGCGAGTGAGCGTCCCGCGGTGCCCGTACGAGACCTTGGTGCCGGCCGGCAGCTCGCGGATGCCGAGCAAGCGCGAGTGCACGGCCATGCCCAGCTTCAGGCCCGTCAGCTCGACCGCGTTGCTCGACGCGGCGCCGTAGAGGGCGATGCCGGGCCGCACCATGTCGAGGTGCGCAGCTCGAAAGCGGACCAGCCCGGCGCTGTTGCACACGTGGCGAATGCTGGGATGGATGCCGCGATCGCCGAGCAGCGCCAGGCAGGATCGAAAGCGATCGAGCTGCGCGAGGCTGGTCTGGCCGTCATCAGGATCGTCGGCGCAGGCGAAGTGGGTCATCACGCCTTCGATGCGCAGCTCCGCGGCGGCGTGGTTCTCGTACCAATCGAGGAGCGCGGGCAGGTGCTCGGGCAGCGCTCCGAGCCGCGACATCCCGGTGTCGATCTTGAGGTGGACGGGCAGCTGATCGGCCCCGGTTCGGCGGACCGCGGCGGCGAGCAGCTGCAGGTGCTGCGGGCCCCAGACGACCGGCGTCAGGTTGCCGTGCACGACCACGTCCTCCGAGCCCGGATGCACGCCGCCGAGCACCAACACCGGCGCACGCACGCCGGCCTGGCGCAGCTCCACACCCTCTTCGATCAGCGAGACCGCGAGCCCCCAGGCGCCGGCATCCACGAACGCGCGCGCGCTGTCGATCGCCCCGTGGCCGTAGCCGTCGGCCTTGACGACCGCGAGCACCCGACAGCGCGCGCCCACGTGGGCCTGCACGCTGCGGAGGTTGTGGCCGAGCGCGTCGGCGTCGATCGCCGCCCAGGTGGGTCGCACCTCGACGATCCGCGGCTGGCGGCGGTCGACCTTGCGGCGCTCGGGTCCCGAGTAGGGTGCGTGCATCGGTGGGCGCAACGATAAGCGCATCGCCGCGCGCCTACGCCCCCACCTCGTGTGAGTATTTCAAAAGCGTGCTCCCGAAAAGCACTCAAGGAGCTTCGGCTGCCATCAGGCTGTCGCCGAGGATCATGCGGCGCCCGCTCGAGCTCAGCAGACCGCTGCGAGCCATCGAGCTGAGCGTGCGCGAGACCGTCTCGCGGCAGGAGCCGACCATCCGCGCGAGCTCCGACTGGGTCGGCACCGGCGCGAGGATCCAACCATCGTCGGCCGGCGAGTGACGGCCCTGGCGCTTGGCGAGGCGCACCAGCGTCCGCCGCAGGCGCTCCTCGACGTCGCACAGCGCGAGCCCGCTGGCGACCGACTCGACGTCGCGCAGCTTCTCGCTCATCAGCCGCATCAGTCGCGCGAGCGTGTTGGGGTCGCGGCGGAGGTGAGCGACGAGCACGTCCGCGGGGATTCGGGCAATGTCGCTCGCCACCGCCGCTACCGCCGTGGTCGACGCGCCCACGCCCTCCACCGCGCAGGCTTCACCAAACACTTCGCCGGGACCAAGCGAGCTGAGGATGATGTCGCGTCCGCCATCGGCGGCTCGGACCAGGTTCACGCGCCCACGCAGCACCACGAACAGGCCGTCCGGGTGGGTGCCTTCACGCAGCAGCACGGTGCCACCGGACTTGCGGGTTCGAACGACCGAGCGCGCGAGCACTTCGAGTTCTTCGGGGCGCGCGGTGGTGAAGGGCTCGATAACAGCGAGCATCTCTTCGACCGTCAGGCGCTCCAGCGGAATGGACAGGCGTCGGTTATCCATTGCCGGTGACGCGGAGCACAGACCATGCCACGCAACACCTGTGCTGTGATTCCCGCCAAGATGTTGAAATCACGAGACTTCGCTGAGTGCCATGCGCAGAGCGCGATAGGCGATCGCCTGTTGCGTGCACGCGACAGGTGATGGAGCGGTGTTACTGTGATTTGTGATGCGCGCCACTGTGCGCGTGGCGATTCGCAGAGTTCGGCGCGTAATGTGCATGGGCCGAGCGGTTCGGCCGCGGTGTGGAAATCGAGTAGGGTTCCGCCGTGCCGACGATCGTCCTCAACGGCGAGGTGCGCGAGCTCGGAGTCGGGCTGACCGTCAGTGACCTGCTGCGCGAGCTGAGGCTCGATTCGCGGCAGGTCGCGGTCGAGCGCAACCGCGAGGTGGTCCCGCGAGCGGAGCACGGCTCCACGGTGCTCGCCGAGGGCGACCAGTTGGAGGTCGTCACCTTCGTCGGCGGAGGCTGAGCGTGAGCGACATCGTAGAAGACAGCTGGGAGCTGGCCGGCAGGCGTTTGCGGTCGCGGCTGATCGTCGGGACCGGGAAGTACAAGGACGCGGACGAGACCAAGGCCTGCTTGGCGGCGAGCGGCGCGGAGATCGTGACCGTGGCGCTGCGGCGGGTGGATCTGAAGCAGCAGGACAACCTGCTCACTTGGATCGATCGCGATCGCTATCTGCTGCTGCCCAACACCGCGGGCTGCTACACGGCCGACGAGGCCGTGCGCACGCTTCGACTCGCGCGCGAGCTGGGCATCGCCGATCTCGTGAAGCTCGAGGTGATCGGCGATCCCAAGACGCTGCTGCCGGACAACGAGGAGACGCTGCGGGCCGCGAAGACCTTGATCGACGAGGGCTTCACGGTGCTGCCGTATTGCACCGACGATCCGATCTTGTGCCGCAAGCTGCAGGAGATCGGGTGCGCGGCGGTGATGCCCTTGGCCGCGCCGATCGGCAGCGGGCTCGGCATTCGCAACCCGCACAACCTCGCGCTGATCCTCGAGCAGGCGACGGTGCCGGTGATCGTCGACGCGGGCGTGGGCACGGCTTCGGACGCTGCGGTAGCGATGGAGCTCGGCTGTGACGGCGTGCTGATGAACACCGCGATCGCGGCGGCCCAGCATCCCGAGCAGATGGCCGAGGCGATGCGGCTCGGGGTCATCGCCGGGCGCAAGGCGTTCTTGGCCGGGCGCATGCCCAAGCGCATGCATGCGCACGCGTCGAGCCCGACGGTCGGAATGATCGAGTAGTGCGAGCGCTGGCGATCACGCCGCC
>DATLLB010000631.1:0-11967 GCA_035538075.1 Enhygromyxa sp. | reverse complement strand
TCATCTGGCTGTCGAGATCCTCGAACTGGTGCGCCTCGGTCTGCAGATCCTTGGCCGTACGCACGCGCACGCGTTCGAGGATTGTCAGCTCCTCGCCGACGATCGCCCGACCCTTTTCGTCGAGGGTCGAGACGTCGAGCGTCGAGGCCGGCGGCACGGTGCCGGGGGACCTGTCGTCCGAGACGGTGGCCTGTTTGGACACGATCGCCGTGATTAGCAAAGCTTGGGGCGCTTGACACCTCGGATGTGGTGACGATTGCGATCGTGGTGAGAAGAGTCGCGCAGGGCCATTTGCGGCGCGGGCCTCTCCGCTCGCGGGCGCCGGGCCCGCGACGAGGGAAAACCGATCATTGCGGGTACGGGTCTCGTAATTCGTGCAGCGAAGGCCGAATATCTCCCGCGGTATCCCCCTTTTGATGCGACGCGTGAATGCAGCACCCTGGTCGGCTCTCGCTCTGTTTGGGCTCGCGCTCGCGGCCTGTCGCCCCGAAGCCCCGAGCGAAGCGCCGGTAGAGCAGCCCGTCGCCGAGGTCGAGACCCCGGTCGCCGAGCCGCCGTCCGTCGACGCCCAGGCGATGTTCGCGTCGATCGAGTGGCTGGCCAGCGACGAGCGCCAGGGTCGGTACACGCTCGCGCCGGAGATCGAGCAGGTCGCGAGCTGGATCGCCGAGCGTCACGCCGAGCTCGGGCTCGAGCCCGTCCGCGGGGCCGAGTCGATGCGCCTGGGTTACCCGCTGCGCACCAAGGTCGAGGCGGGCGACGAGCAGACGCTGATCGTCGAGCGCAAGGGCAAGCCCACGCCGGTCGACGCCAAGCACTTCACCCCGCGGGCCGAGGGTGTGGCGGGCACGGCCAAGGCCGAGGTCGTGTTCGTCGGCTACGGCGTGAGCTGGACTCGGCCCGAAGACGACCCCAACCAAGACCCAGACCAAGACGTAGATCCGCAGCCGTCGAGCAAGCGCATCGACAGCTACGACGATCTCGCCGGCGTCGATCTGACCGGCAAGATCGCGCTGTGCTTCGCCCACGCGCCCAATACCCCGGACTACATGGCGCTGATGGCCGAGGTCCAGCGCATCGGCGAGGAGTTCGAGGCCGCCGCGGCGCCGCTGCGCGACACCGATCAACGAAGCAAGCTCGAGAAGCTGCATCGCAAGGCTCGCGAGCAGCTGGTCGACCTGGTCGCGCCGTTCGTCGACACCAAGGATCTCGGCGACGCCTACTGGAAGGTCGAGGATCCCAAGGCGGGTCTCGACATCATGGGGCTGGCCTCGGTGTTCCTGACTCGCACGCAGCATCGGCCGCAGTTCGCCGATCCGCGCGAGCTCAGCTTCAGCAAGAAGGCCGAGCGCCTGGCCGCGGCCGGTGCCGTCGGGGTCATCTTCGTCGAGGGTCCGCGCAGCATCCTCGGTGACGCCGCGCGCAAGGCCGCCGCGTTGCCGGGCGTGATCGATGCACCGACGAGCGCGGGCACCAGTGCGAGCGAGCAGCTGCGGGTGATCGCCGATCCAGCGCCGATCCCCGTCGTGCAGCTGCGCTGGACCGAGGCCGACAAGCTGTTCGCGCTCGACGGCAAGAAGCTCTCGCAGATCCAGGCCGCGATCGACACCGACTACCAGCCGCGCTCGCAGGCGCTGGGCGTCAGCGCCGAGCTGACCACCGATCTGCACAGCGAGCAGCTCGAGGTGCCCAACGTGCTCGCGCAGATCCGCGGTGAGACCGACGAGATCATCATGCTCGGCGCTCACTTCGATCACATCGGCAGCGAGACCGCGGGCCACTGTCGCGCGGTGGTCAAGCGCGAGACTCGCGATCCGATCTGCAACGGCGCCGACGACAACGCCTCGGGCACGGCGATGCTGCTCGAGCTCGCTCGGGTCTACAAACAAAGCGGCATCACGCCCAAGCGGACCCTGGTGTTCGCCCACTTCTCCGGCGAGGAGCTGGGCCTGCTGGGCTCGCGCGCGCTGATCGAGAGCTCGCCCTTCGATCAGGGCGAGGTCGTGGCCATGGTCAACCTCGACATGGTCGGCCGGCTCGGCCCGCACGGGCTCGCGATCGGCGGCATCTACAGCAGCAACGACTGGCTGCCGCTGCTCGACGAGCTCGGCAATTACGGCATGCGGATCCTCTACGAGGGCAGCACCACCACGCGCAGCGATCACGCGTGGTGGTTCCGTCGGCAGATCCCCGTGCTGTTCTTCTTCACGGGCGTGCACCCCGACTATCACCGCGCTGGCGACGAGCTCGACGAGATCAACGTCGACGGGCTCGGCAAGATCGGTGAGCTGGTCAGCGATCTCGTGTGGGCGCTGGCCTCCGGTCGCAGCATCCAGTGGAGCGCGCCGCCGAACGGCGACGGGATCGGCCGCGGGCTGCCGGGCACCGATCGCAGCACGGTCATCCGCGAGGTCGGCGAAGACGGAAACGTGCTCGCGTCCGAGGGCTGATTCCGATGGTTGTGTGCTCGCGGCTCGCGGGTATGCTGCGGCCGTGAGCAAGCCCAGCACCAAGCCCCCGAGCGGCATGCGAGACTTCTTGCCGACGGAGGTCCTGCGCCGTCGTCATGTGATCGGCGTCGTCTCGCGGATCTACGAGGCCCACGGCTTCGTGCCGCTCGAGACCCCGGCGATCGAGAACCTCTCCACGTTGCTCGGCAAGTACGGTGAAGAGGGCGATCAGCTGCTCTACCGCTTGCTGCACCGCCGCGACGCGCTCGCGCGTCCACTCGAAGCTGCGCGGGCCGAGAACCGCACGCCCGAGGAGCGGGAGCTTTCCGATCAAGGGCTACGCTACGACCTGACCGTGCCGCTCGCTCGCGTGGTCGCGCAGTACGGCGAGCTCCCGCGCTTCTTCAAGCGCTACCAGATCCAGCCGGTCTGGCGGGCCGATCGTCCGGGCAAGGGTCGCTTTCGCGAGTTCTACCAGTGCGACGTCGACATCACCGGGACCCGCTCGCAGCTGGCCGAGGCCGAGGTCTGCTCCGCGGTCGCGACGGTGCTGCGCGAGCTGGGCTTCTCGCAGTTCACGATCCGCCTCAACCACCGCGAGCTGCTGCGCGCGATCATCCGTGCGGCCGGCATCGACGAGTCGCTCGAGGGCACGGCCTTGGTCGCCGTCGACAAGCTCGACAAGATCGGCCACGACGGCGTGCTCGCGGAGCTCGGCGAGCGAGGCATCGCCGAGCCGGCCGGGCGCCGGTTGCTGGAGATCCTCACGCCCGCCGGGGCCGACAACGCGGCGTTGCTGAGCTCGCTGCGCGAGCAGGTCGACGCGCGCGGACAAGCAGCGATCGATCAACTCCGCGAGCTGCTCGAGCTGTGCGCCCAAAACCCTGCTGGTGAGCACATGCAGGTCAGCCCCGAGCTCGCGCGCGGGCTTGGCTACTACACCGGGCCGATCTTCGAGATCGCCGTGCCCGATCTGGCCGGCTCGCTCGGCGGTGGCGGGCGCTACGACGAGCTGGTCGGCATGTTCGGCAAGCAGCAGGTCCCGGCGGTCGGCTTCTCGCTCGGGCTCGAGCGCATCTTGGTGGTGATGGCCGAGCGCGACATGTACCCGCCGCTGCACCTCGGCCCCGAGCTGATGCTGTGCTGGATGGGCGTCCCGCTGCCCGAGGTCGTCCGCGTCGCCACGCAGCTGCGCAGGGCAGGGCTCGCGGTCGAGGTGTTCCCGGAGGCGGCCAAGCTCGGCAAGCAGCTGCAGTACGCCGACGCCGACGGTGTGAAGGCCGAGTTCGCGGCGATCCTCGGCAGCAAGGAGCTCGAGGCTGGCGTGGTCGCGATCAAGCACCTGGCCTCGGGCGCGCAGGAGACGATCCCGCTGGCCGAGCTGGATCGGGCGCGCCTCGACGCGCTGGCGAGCAAGCAGTAGCTCGCAATTCCCGGAGAGATCAGCGAGCGCCTGCGCACGAGCGGCACACGGCTCGGCGCTCGCTCTTGTGGGTGTGGCGCCCACTGGCAAGTGACGCTTCCAGGAGCATAAAACAGCCGAGTGAGCGACGACCCACGACTGGACTATCCCGCCACGCGTCGCAATCGCGAGGCGATCCTCGAGGTGCTGCGCGAGGTGCTGCCCGCGAGCGGCACGGTGCTCGAGCTCGCGAGCGGCAGCGGGCAACACGTGGCACACTTCGCGGCTGCGCTGCCGCAGCTGCGCTGGCAACCGACCGATCTCGATGCCGAGCTGTTTGCCAGCATCGAAGCGTGGACGGAGGGTCTCGCCAATGTGGCCAAGCCGATCGCGCTCGATGTCACCGCGAGTCAATGGCCGATCGAGCGCTGCAATGCGGTCACCTGCGCCAACATGATCCACATCGCGCCTTGGGACGCGTGTCTGGGTCTGCTCGACGGAGTGACACGAATCCTCGAGAGCGACGGACCGCTGGTTCTCTACGGTCCGTTCAAGCGCAATGGCGTCCATACGGCACCGAGCAACGAGGCTTTTGATCAGAGCCTCCGCGCGCGGGATCCACGTTGGGGCGTGCGCGATCTCGACGAGGTTGCCAAAGAGGCAAATGATCGCGGGTTTGCGTTGGATCGTGTCTTCGACATGCCGGCCAACAACCTGACGGTCGTTTTCCGGCGCAGGACCGAGTAGAACGGGTAATTTCGCGGGAGCAACGCGATTTGGGGCGTGGCGAGTGTGGCATTTTGGCCAGTAAACGCTGATCGCCGGGCTTTTGCCGCGGCTCCGTAGGGCGAGTGTGTCGCGCTTTCGCGACGAAAGCATTCGATCTGGCCACTGCCGTTGCTGGCGCCTGGATCATGCGTAAGGGCTCGCGGCCCAAAACGTCAGCTTTTTATGCCCAGGCGCGGCGGGCCCGAGCTGGCACGTCATGTGCAGCTAGACAGTCGCGTAGCCACGGGCGATACGCCCGTGCCCAAGCCACCTGATCAGCACCGATCGAAACAAGGAGACACATCATGTACCGCCACGACCACACCAATCTCGAATTCGTCAACAGCTTCGTCGATGCCGTGACGGTTCGTCCGTTCTTCGAGGACCTTCGTCGGATCAAGCGCGCCGCCGCGCTGTTCCGTCAGCTGCCCCGTCAGGAGCGCTACGAAGAGACCTCGACCGAAGCGGCCTGATCGCGTGGACTACCTGAGTCCCACGCGGTGGCTGATCCGGCCCGAGCAGATCCAGTGAGTCGATCACTGGCTCTGCTCGGGCCGAGTCCCTTAAGTGCTTTTCGGCGATGCGCCGAAACACACTCCCAAAATCGCTGCGCGATTTTCGGGAGCACGCCAAGGAGAACTAGGCGCCTAGAATGTGGCGCGTAGGCCGAGGGCGGGGAGGATGTAGCGGACGGCTTGCGGGTTGACGCAGCCGTCGACGATCTGCACGGACGGATCGGCGGAGTCGGACAGCGAGTCGCAACGCAACACCTCGCGAGCGAAGTTGGCGTTGGCGAGATCCAGGTAGAGGTGCAGGCGAGCGTCGCGGAGCGTGAACACTCGCTCGACGCGAAGATCGAGCTGCATGAAGGCGGGCAGGCGCGCGTCGTTGCGGTGCTCGGTCAAGGCGTCGATCAAGCTCTCGAGGTTGCCCTGCGCATCGACGCGACGGCTGGTGTACGGGCGCCCGCTGTTGACGTGCATGCGTCCGCCGAGCCGCCACTTGCGGTTGATGTTCCAGCCGACCACCGCGTTGAGGATGTGTCGCTGATCCCAGGTCGCGGGCGCGTAGCCGCCGAGCGGATAGTCGCGGATCGACCACGACAGCGTGTAGGCCAGCCATCCGTAAGCCTTGCCGTCGGGGATCAGCCGCAGCATGGTCTCGAGTCCCCACGCCCAGCCGGTCACGCGGATCAGGTAGTCGTCGAACTCGTCGGCGGTCGAGGCCTCGCCGCTGTCGTCGAGACCTTCGCTGAGCTCGTAATCCTGCATGTTGGCGAGCCGACCGACGTAGGCGTCCTGCGTCAGCACCACGCGCTCGGCGATCGTCCACTCCCAACCGAAGCTGCCCTGGGTGTTGCGCTGCAGGCCGTCCTCGAGGCCGATGGTCTCGACGCCGGGGATCGGGATCGGGGGATCGGGCGCCTGATGGTAGACGCCGACGCTCTGCCGCAAGGCGATGTGCTCGCCGACTTGCTCGCGCAGCAGCAGGCGAGGATCGACGCCGAACGCAGACACGCGCGTGCGTGCGGCGGGCAAGTAGGGGCTCACGCCGACCTGCGCCCACAGATCCGCGCGCACGCCCGGGCGGATCTCGAGCGCGCCGCGACGGTAGGCGAGATCGACGTAGAGCCCGGTGACCGAGACGAAGCGCTCCGACAGCAACAGCGCGAGGTCCTCGACCGAGTCGGTCAGCGTCGAGGTATCGATGCCGCGTGGGAGCTTGAAGATCTGAAATTCCTGATCGAGCCCGGCGTGCAAGGTCAGCCGCTCGCCGAGCTCGAGCTGCGCGTCGATGCGCGGCACCACCCGCCACTCATCGACGCGCAGGCCCTGGACACCCGAGCGATCGAGCCCGAGCGCGAGCCGGTAGTCGATGTGCCCGCGCGAGCCGAGCCGCTGACGGATGCGCTGATCGATGCGGTGAAACTCGAGGTGCACGTACGGATCGGGGTCGCGGTCGAGCACCTGGGTGACGTCGCCGTCTTGGTCCTCGACGTCGGTGATCGCCTGCTTGGGACCGAGCTCGTCGTAGCTGCCGAACACGAACGCGGTGTAGCGAGCGTTGCGGCCGAGGTCGTGATCGAGGCGGGCCTGGTAGTCCCAGTAGCGCAGCTTCACGTTGAGGCCGGGGATCGCCGAGAGGATCAGGCCGGTGTAGCTGTAGCGACCGCCGAGCGTCAGCGCGCCGCGTCCGGGGCCCAGGCAAGCGGGTTTGGCCTTGCGCCGCGCTCGGGCGTCGAGCGCTTCGGCGGCGCGCAGGCACTCGCGATCGCGTGGGCGGTTGAATGGGATCTCGACCAGCGCGCCCGTGTCGGTCAGGCGTAGATCGATCTCGCCACGCACACGATCGCGCGCGGCCGTACGCGTGCGGCCCTCGACGATGCCGCTCGCGAAGCGACCGAGCCGGACCGGCACGCCGCCAGCGTAGAAGTCGACCTCGTCGATGAAGTACGGGTGCACGACCGAGGGCCCGACGGCGACGTGGAACAGCGCGGGCACGCGGATGCCGTCGAGGTAGTAGCCGGTGTTGCCCGGCGCCGCGCCGCGGACGACCACGTAGGGCAGGAAGCCGGCCACCTGCGCGGCGCCGGGCAGCGAGCGGACCACCGCGAAGGGATCGCCGCCCGAGCCTGGGACTTCGTGGATCGCTTCGTCGCGCAGCGTGGTGCGGGTGATCGCAACCGGACGCTCGGACTCGACGACGGTGCGATAGCGGTGGCCGCCGAGCGTCTCGTCGAGGCGCAGCTCGGCGCTCACGAGCTCGCCAGCGACGACCTCGAGCTCGAGCTCGCGCGGCTCGTAGCCGTCGGCGCGGATCGAGAAGCGGTGGACGCCGGGGTCGAGCTCGAGCTCGGCGAGGCCGCGCGCGTCGGTCTCGACGCGGATCGGCTCGCTGCTGTCGTCCTCGGTCAGCACCAGCACGGTCGCGCCTGCGACCGCGTCCCGCCGGCCACGAACGCCGACGGCGATGCGTACGGTGCCGCGCTCGATTGTCTCGACGGCGACCGGCTCCGCTTCGGGTTCGGACGCTGGCTCTGCGGGCGGCCCGAGCATCACGCTGCCGAGCAGCACCAGCGAGCCGAGCACCGCTGAATCATACCTGGCCTCGCCTGGCCAATCTGCGCTTCACGGCGCGACGTGGATGATCCGCGCCTTGCGATCACGAGCGCGCGACGACTCGTCGGTACCCACGGCTTCGAGGGCACCCTTGCCGGTCACGCGGATGCGCTCGGCCGCGATGCCCATGCTGACGAGGAACTGACGCACCGAGGCGCCGCGGCGCTCGGCCAAGTCCGCGCTGTACTGCTCGGCGCCGAGGTTGTCGGCGTGGGCCTCGATCGACAGCTCGCCGCCGTCACGCAGCCGCTCGAGCAGGCATGGCATTGCGCTCGCGAGCCGCTCTTGGTTGTTGGGCGTCAGCTTGGCGCTGTCGTGGGCGAAGTAGATCGCCGCGAGCCCGCACACGGTCGGCTCGGCGTCGTCGCCTTCGTGCACACACTGGCCGCCGTCGCAGATCTGCTGGACCGGGCACGCGTCGTCGGTCGCACACGGCGGCGGCTCGCAGCGACCGCTCGGGTTGCACACCGTGCTCGCGCACTGGCTGGCTTCGCTGCAGCCGACACAGCTGCCGTCGACGCACAGCTGGCCGTCGCACTGCGCGTGGCTGTCACACTGGTTCGGCGCAGCATCGGCGACGCAGCTGGCCTCCACGCACGCCGACGCGCGGTCGGGGCTCGGTCGGCAGCCGAGCACGCCGAGCAAGCCGATCATCGAGATGATCAGAGCCGCCGCGAACGATCGCATCGGCGACTCACGACTCCGACGCGCGCACGATCACGGTGGTGCCCGGGTTGTCGTCGCTCGCGGTGACGCCGTGCCACCCCTCGGGCAGGAACGGGGTCGTCCAGAAGAACAGCCAGCGCGCGTCGCTGGGCCCGAGGTTGACGCAGCCGTGGCTGCGCACGTAGCCGAAGCTCTGGTGCCAGAAGGCGCCGTGCAGCGCGTAGCTGCCCTCGAAGTACATCACCCAGGGGACGTCCTGGATCGCATAGTTGCCGTCGGTCGCGGTGGCCCCGTCCATGTTGGAGGTGACCTGCTTGCTGTAGACGCGATAGCGACCGGTCGGCGTGTCGAACGGCTCCTCGGCCGAGCCCTTCTTACCGGTCGAGACCAACGTGACGTAGACCGGTCGCGCGCCTTCGTAGGCGACCAGCATCTGCTTGGTGATGTCGACGTCGATCCAGCGATCCCAGGCCTCGAGGCCCTTGGGGATCGGCTGCAGATCGGCGAGCCGCATCACGTCGGCTTTCACCAGCAGCTCGGGTTGCTCGTCGGCCGGCTCGGCGTTCGGCTCGTCGCCTTCGCCGGGCGTCGGCGGCGGGTAGGGGATCACCGTGAAGTAGGTCTTGCCGGCGACCTCGACCTCCTCGCCGAGATCCAAGAAGGTCCGCTTCTCGAGCTTCTTGCCGGTCGCCTGCAGCTTGTCGTCGGCGCCGAGCTCGAGCAGCTTGGTACCGTCCTTGGCCATCACGAAGCCGACCGGGAAGCTCATGCCCGGAAAGATCTCGGCGCCCTGGTAGTCCTTGGGATCGACGGGGAACGCCCGGCTCTTCTCGACGACACCGCCGCGAGCCGTTCGCCAGTAGCTCTGGCTGCCCTCGCGGATCGTCTCGCCGAGCGAGAGGTAGTAGCCCTTCTCGAGCCACGGCGTGGACGGGCTCAGCGGGATCTGGATCGGCTCTTTCTCTTCTTCGGGCTCGGGTGCGGGATCGGGATCGGGAGGTGGCGGCGGAGGTGGAGTCGCTTCGCCGCCCTCGCCCCCGCCTTCTGCAGCCGGCTCGGCTCCGCCGGTCTCACCCGCCGCTGCGTCGCCCCCGGTCGTGCCGCCCGTCGTGCCACCGGGCGGCGGCTCGCTGCCGGGCGGCGGCAGGCCTTGGCGCTCGGCCTCGAGGATCGCTCGCTTCTCACGTGTGGCCGCCAGCGCCTCGGCGCTCGGCACCTGCCACCACATCGGCGTGTTCCACTCGCGGACGTAGGCCCAGTCGTAAGGGAACGGCTGATCGAGCCGCGCCGCGGTCGGCTGGTAGCTCATGAAGGGATCGCGCGTGTCGACGACCAGGCCTCGGCTCGCGCAGGCATAGCCGCCGCCCTCGAGCGCATGCCAGCCCTTGCGGCAGTCGTCGGTGACGATCTTCTCGCCGACGCGCATGCGCGTGCCGATCCGCAGGAAGCCGAGGTGCTTCGAGTCCTTGTTGGGCTCGGCATAGACCGCGACGATCTCGTAGCCGGCGAGCCCGAAGAGCTTCAGCTCCTCCTCGGTCGGCGGCGGCTTGGGAAATTTCATCAGGCCGTAGTCGGCCGGCGCAGCGACGACGACCTCGGCCGCTTGCTCGTCGACGACCGGGGCTTCCTCGGCGCCTCCGGTCTCGCCGGCTTCGGCGAGCGGCTCGGGCTCGGGCACGATCGGCTCGGGCTCGGTCTTCACCGGTTCGGGCTGCGGCTCGACCTTCGGGCTGTCGGCCTCGGCGCTCGGCTCGGAGCCGTCTCGCGGCGGATCCGATGGTGTACAGGCAATGCTCGCCACACACGCGCCGAGCGTGAACACGTTGGCGAGCCGAGCAAGGCGAAGAGACATCACGTGGTGCATAGCGTACGAGCCGATAGAGGTGAAGATTCCCGACGATTGCGGGCCCTGACGCGCAGCTTGGTCGTTAAGCGCGCGGCGCGTCGGTGCTAAGGTCCGCGCGATGACGGAGCCGCTCGACGGCGAGGACACTCTCGAGCTCGGCAGCACACGCACTTCGCTCGCGGCACCCGTGCGCTTGCCCGCGCGGGCGCTGCTGCGACACATGATGGCGCTCGGCTCGAGCGGCTCGGGCAAGACCGTGCTCGCCAAGGTCGTCGTCGAGGAGATCGTGCGGACCGGGATCCCGGCGCTGTGCCTCGATCCGCAAGGTGATCTGTGCAGCTTGGCGCTGGCGGCCGACGATCCCGACGCGCTGGTCGAGCGCGGCCTCGATCCCGAGCTCGCGCGGAGCTTCGCCGACTGCTGCGATCCGGTGATCTTCACGCCCGCGTCGGACAAGGGCGTCGCGCTCGGGGCCGATCCGCTCGCGGCGGTGCTGGCCGGCGCCGAGGATCCGCACGCGATCGATGAAGAGCTGTGGACGCGCGCGGCCGGGACCGTGGCGGCGCTGCTCGGCTATGCCACGGACGACGACGACGGTCAGGGCTTCGTGGCGGTGCTCGACACGATCCTGCGCGAGCTGGCCGAGCGTGGCTCGGCGCCCAAGAACCTGCAGACGTTGACCAACCACCTCGCGGGTCTCGACGACGCCGCGCTGGCGCCCTACGCAAAATTCTGGGAGCTCAAGCCGCTGCGCCAGGCGATCCGCAAGCTCGCGCGGCTCGAGGTCGGGCCGCGTCGCAAGCTGTTCACAGGCGGGCTCCCGCTCGACATCGACGTGCTGCTCGGGCGCTCGACGCTGCCCGGTCTGGCCACGCCCGCAGGCAAGACCCGCGTGGCGATCATTCACCTCAACAGCCTGCACCAACAAGAGGACAAGGAGTTCCTGGTCGCGGCCATCGCCGAGCGGCTCTACGCGTGGATGCTGGCCAACCCCAAGCCCGATCCGCAGGTGTTGTTCTACCTCGACGAGGTCGCGCCCTACATCCCGCCGGTCCGCAAGCCGCAGTGCAAGGACTCGCTGCAGCTCTTGTTCAAGCAGGCGCGCAAGTATGGGGTCTGCTGCTTGATGGCCACGCAGAACCCCGGCGACGTCGACTATCGAGCGATGTCGCAGTTCGGCACCTGGGCGCTCGGGCGGCTGACCACGCGGCAGGACTTGAAGAAGGTGGAGCCGACGGTCAAGTCGCTCGCGCCGGCGACCTGCGACGCGGTGATGGCCGAGCTGCCGCGGCTCGAGCCGGGGCAGTTCGTGCTGCTCTCGCCCGATCACTTCGCCGAGCCGACAGGCCTGCAGACGCGGTGGCTGTACACGCAGCATCTGACGCTCGATGAAGGGCGGATCGCCGAGCTCGCGGATGCGCGCTGGCGGGAGCGCTTCGCGAGCGCGCTCACGCGGGAGGAGCCCGAGCCGGCGAAACCGGTCGCGAAGCCGAAAGCAGCTGCGAAACCGAAACCGAAGGCGACCGAGGAGCCGACCGCGATCGAAGTCGAGAAGCCGACGCCCAAGCCCAAGCGTGTGAGCAAGGACGAGCTGGCCGCGAGCACGAAGGAAGCCCAGCTGACCGTGCTGCGCGAGCACGGGCCGGTCGAGGTCAAGCGCTTCGCCGAGCTGATCGGCTGCAGCGAGACGACGGCTCGCCGCGCGCTGCGGGGGCT
>DATLLB010000630.1:0-4341 GCA_035538075.1 Enhygromyxa sp. | reverse complement strand
GCGCGAAATTTTTTGTCAGTGCCGCCGGGGGTGATCCGTTGGTCCGCTTCGCGCCCGAGATCTGCCCGTCAGGCGCCCTTCCACGAAGTTTTTTTGTCACTGGCCGAGCGAGGCTCCCGTTGGTCGGACATCATGCCGCTGTCCGCAATGCCTGCTCCCGCCCCCGCTCCCCTCGACCTCTCGACCGGCGCACACATGGTCGCCGATGATGGGCACCCGCTGCCGCTGCTCGGCGTCGAGCTGCGCGCCCACGCCGAGGCGGGGCTCGCCCGCGTCACGCTTCGCCAACAATTTCAAAACCCATACGACGAGCCGCTGCGGGTCCGCTACCTGGTCCCGCTCCCGGCCGATGCGGCGGTCGGTGGTTACTGCTTCGAGCTCCCGAACGAGCGCATCGTCGGCGAGGTCGCCCGCAAGCACGAAGCCCGCGAGCGCTTCGAGCAAGCGCTCGTCGAGGGCCGCAGCGCGGCGCTGCTCGAGCAGCAGCGCTCCAGCGTGTTCGAGCAGGAGGTCGGCAACATTCCGCCGGGCGCCCTGGTGACGACCGAGCTGACGATCGATCAGCCGCTGATCTGGCTCTCCAACCAGTCGGAGGGCGCGTGGGAGTGGCGATTCCCAACCGTGGTCGCGCCGCGCTACATAGGCGCGGAGGGCCAGGTCCGCGACGTGGCGAAGTTGAACGTGCCCGTGCTCGACGGCGCGGTGACGGCCGGAGCCACGCTCGCGCTGACGATCGCCGATGTCGCTCGCATGGCCCCATACTCGCCCTCGCACGCGCTGGCGAGCAGCTACGGCGCCGATGGTTGGACGGTCGGCATCGAAGGCGAGGCCGGCAGCGCGCGGCTCGATCGTGACGTGGTGATCCGCTGGGGTGTCGCCGCGCAGACACCTGGGATCAAAGTCTCGCTCGCGCGTCGCGAGCAGGACGATCGCGCGCTCGGCCTGCTCACGATCGTGCCGCCCGAGCCGACCGCCGAGCGCGAGCCGGTCGCCCGCGATCTGATCTTGTTGATCGACGTCAGCGGATCGATGAGCGGCCAGCCGCTCGCGCAGGCCAAGCGGGTGATCCGAGCGCTGATCGACGGCCTCGCCCCGCAGGATCGGCTGGAGATGATCGCCTTCGGCTCGCGGCCGGTCCGCTGGCAGACCGAGCCCAGCGCCTGCAATCCGCAAGCGCGCCGCGACGCGCTCGCGTGGGTCAACGGCCTGCAGGCGAGCGGCGGCACCAACATGCACACCGCGATCATCGAAGCCCTCGCGCCGCTGCGCGACGACGCCCAGCGACAGATCCTGCTGATCAGCGACGGCCTGATCGGCTTCGAGCAGCAGATCATCGCCGAGGCCGTGACCAGGCTGCCGTCGCGCTCGCGCGTGCACTGCCTCGGCGTCGGGCATGGGGTCAACCGCTCGCTCACGCGTCCGCTCGCGCGAGCGGGGCACGGCGTGGAGCTGATCGTCGCGCCAGGTGAAGACGTCGAGCGAGCGGTCGGTGCCTTGCTCGAGCGTACGGTCGAGCCGCTGTTGGTCGGGCTCGAGCTCGCCGGCGAGGCGTTGATCGAGGCGCCGCTGTTTCCCGCGGGCGCGCGTGGGGATCTGTTTGCAGGCGCGCCCACTCGGCTGGCGATCGCATGTCGGCCCGAAGGCGGTCGCCTGACCGTGCGCGCACGCTCGGCCCAGGGCATGTGGGTGCAGCACGTCGAGGTCCCTGCGATCGCGGCGGGAGACGGCGACGCGGCGTTGATCCGCCACTTCGCGCGCGAGCAGGTCGAGGATGTGGAGACGCTGATCGCTGCTGGGCTCGCGCGTGATGGCGACGCTCGGATCGAGCGGGTCGGGCTGCGCTACGGCATCGCCACGCGCATGACCTCGTGGATCGCCGTGTCCGCGCAGGTGACCGTCGATCCGACCAAGCCCACGCGCACGGTCGAGCAACCACACGAGCTGCCCGCGGGGATGTCCGCCGAGGGGCTCGGGCTCCGGTCGGCCACGCAGGGCGAGTCGCGTGAAATGGTCCGCAACGAGCAGGGCGTGATCGTTGCTGCTGCGCCGCAGCGGGGTGAGCCGAAGATCCTCGGCTTCATCAATCTGCCCAACCGCGCGGGCTCGGCCGCACCTCCGCCTCCGGCCGCACCCGCACCGCGAGGTCGGGCCTCGGCACGCAAGCAGAGGGAGGAACGAGCCGAGTCGCCAAGCCGGACTCGCTCGCCAAAGCCCATCCGTCGGAAGACGCAGCGGAGCGCCCCCGAGCCGGAACAGAAGAAGCAGGAGCAGCTCGATCGCACCGCGCCCGCGGGTGCCCCACAGACGCCCGCGGCCGAGGTCGAAGAGCGCCCGACCTTGCGCGAGCGCCTGAGCGCCGCGCTCGGCCTCGGCGGCAAGCCGCAGACCGTCCGCGCGAAGATCGTGCTCGAGCGCCCCGACCAGCTGGTGCTCACCTTCGTCACGCCCGAGGCGCTCGACTGGTCACCGAGCACCACGCTCGAGCTGCGCATCGGCGGCCGGACGATCCAGGTCCGCCTCGACGTCGCAGCCACGACCGCGGCGGGCAAGCTCGGCGCTGGCGTGACCGTGCGGCTCGCGTTGACCCTCGACGCCGCGCTGCCCTCGGGCGCGCTCGACCTCGACGTCAACGGCCTGCGCCTGACCGCCAAGCGCTGAGCCGACCGGTTTGAAAAAACGAGAGCGGCCGGGTCACCCCGGCCGCTCTTTCGCGTTCGCGCTCCGCAATGAAAAGAAGGACCCCTGGGGTCACTACGTGCGGTGACAGTCGACGTGCCCGAGCGCACCCCAAGGCGGCCGCGGGGGCTAGGCAGTCCACTGAGCGAAGCGCTTGGTCAGCGTGCGCTCATCCTGCCGCGTGTAGTCGCCGATGATCTCGCGCTCGACCATCCGCGACAGCGTCCCGTAGTGCTTGCGCAGGTTGCCGACGAAGTTGGCCGGCGCCGCGATGTAGAGCTTGCGAAATTCGCCCGACGATTGCCCTTTGCGCAGCCGCTCGATCAGCTCACGAACGAAGCGGCGCTCCTCTTCGGCATCCGCCCCGTCGGTGTTCACGTGCATGTGGGCGTTCGACTCCGAGGGATCGAGCCGCTCACGCGCCTCTGGATGCTCGAGCTGCTCGATCGCTTCGAGCGTGGGATTGAGCTTGGTTCCTCCCACCCGGTACAGGTGAGCCTGACTTTGATCTGCAACAACGAAAAGCGTCGGGACCATCGACACCTCCAATCGAATTGATTTTCTGCCCCCGCTTCGCCGCCAAGCAAGCGAATTCCCGCCCGAATTCCCGCGCGAATGAGGGATCCAAGATCCGGGCCAAGCGCGATGTCATGTGCGAGCGCGTCGGTTCTGTAATGCCCACCGTGTGCATGACTTCGCACGCAACGCGATTCGGCGATCGCAGCGCCGATCGCTACGGTGCGTGCTCGCTTGCACCCTCGTCGAGCTCGAGCGGGCCGTCGAGGATCGCGACGTCGAGATACTCGTCGCTGTTGATCTCCAGCCTCGTGTACGCGGCGCGAAGCTTGCCATCCGCGGCCACTTGCTCGCGCACCGCGGCTTCGATCGCGGGACCGAGCCGGCGCACGATCTCCGGGATGTCGATCTGCCAGCCCGCCTCGTTCTTGCGCAGCCATGCGATCGGCTGACCTTCCACGTTGATCGACGCGGTCGTGCGCACGTCGTCGAGCCACACGTCGTCGAGCGGCACCTGGTCGAGGCCTTCGCCGACCATGCCCTTCGTCACCGCGAGCCCGAACAGCCCGCGACCGTCCACCGCTTCGAGCTCGGCGCGACCGATCGTGGCGCGGATCTGCAGGACCATGAGCACGCTCATCATGTCCAGCGCCTCGAGCTGCTCGCGTGTGGCTCGCAACGCGGCGACGCGCAGATCTTCGTAGAACCAGAATGTGTCATCGACCACGAGCGCCGTCGCGGCCTCGACGTCGCGCTGCGCGAGCGCAGCCGTGTAGCCTCGCACGGCTTCGCGCACGGCCTCGTGCACGACCAGCGGATCGTCGGCCGGATCGCTCGGTCGCTGCTCGGGCTTCGGCTCGTCGTAGATGATCGTCGGCTTGCAAGCGGTCAGCGCGAGGATCAGCCCGAGGCACAGACGGCGAGCCACCGATCCACGCTACCACTCGTTAGCCCCCCGCGGCCGCTTTGCTCCGCGCCGCTCGCTTCGCTCGCTCGGGGTACGTGGTCGACCACGGCACGTGGTGACCCCCGGAGGGGGTCTTCGTCTCAGAGATCCGGCAGCACACCGATGCCGTACGCAGGTTCGGCTGCGGGCTTGGCCGTCGGCTTCGCTGCGGGCGGAGGCGCGGGCTTGGGTCGCGGCCGTGC
>DATLLB010000629.1:0-14912 GCA_035538075.1 Enhygromyxa sp. | reverse complement strand
ACTGTGGATTGATGATCTCGAGCTTGAGACCGCCCGGATACGCGTAGGAGGTCACCGGCGTGTAGCCGACCTGGACGACGCCGAACGGCTGATCGCTGGTCGCAAAGTGGGCACCCTCGCTCACCGAGACGTTGGCGACCTCGTAGGCCCCGACCACGTTGTAGTTAGCGACCATGTTGCCGTCGATGAACACCGCAGCGCCGCCAGCGGGGCGGATGATCTGCGCGTAGTGGACGTTGTAGTTGGTCCCGGTCACGAACGCGTAGCTGTCGAGGAACTGCTCGGTCGGCACCATCTGATACATGGCCGGATCGCCGGTGCCGGCGGACGGGTTCTGGCTCTCGAGGTACTGCACCGGCAGGAACGGGCCGTTGCCGGTGAACACGAAGTCCTGCGTGCTCTGGAACTGGAAGAACTGGCCCTTGTTGAGCATGATCGGGAAGCCCGGCTGCGCGGGCGCGGTGTTGACGGTCACGCCGTCGTCACCACCGTAGACGCGCCAGTGGAATTTCTCGTTGCCGCGCGGCGGCGCCCGGACGCCGACGTACTCCTCGCCCCAGTACTCGAGCGGGAACATGACCTCCTCCATGTGATCGCAGAAGGTCTGCGAGCCGTTGGGGATGTTGGCGCACTCGGTCGCGCCGACGATGTGCAGCGGCGAGTCGGAGGTGATGATGGTGCCCGACAGATCGCCGCCGTTTTGCTGCGCGACGACCAGGTTGAGCAGCTCGAAGCGGTCGAGCACCACCTGCGTCGACTGCCCGGTGCCGAGCGCCGGCACACCACCGCCGCCCGCCGTGGCGCCGCCGACCGTGATGTCGACGGCCGAACCATCGGTGATGCTGATCGCCATCAGGTAGCTCGGGTAGGCGCCGATCGTGGCTTGGTACGAGCTGACCACGTAGTTGCCGGTCAGCGCGTAGTCGGGCAGCAGCATCGAGGCGTCGTTGGTCGCGGTCGAGCCGATCGGCGAGTGCTGGTAAGCGACGATCGGCAGGTCGGTCTCGAGCCGGTACACGCCGCCTTGACGCGTGGTGGTGACCGAGTCGATCTCGACCTGCGAGAGCGACCAGGTGTAGGTGCCCTGCGGCTGGATCACGACCGGGTTGCCCTGCGGCTGCTCGACGTTGCTGTTGACCGGCACGAAGTAGAGCTGGGCCGTGACTGGTTGATCGTCGGAGATGTTGCCGGCGATCACCGAGTCGTTCTGCAGCGGGTCGTTCTGGTTGGTGTAGTAGTTGTCGTGCTTGGTGAAGGTGAACGAGCAGCCAATCGAGCTCGGGTTGTCCTGGATGAGATCGCACTGCGGCACGCAGCTGCCGAACGAGCAGCCCTCAGTCGGGCCACAGGCGACCGGGGGACCGTATTCGGTGCCATCGTCGACACAGGTCTGATAGGCGTTGCCACCCGAGCAGACCGTCACGCCGGGCATGCAGAAGGGCGGCGGATCGCCATCGCCGTCGCCGGTGGGGTCGCCATCGCCATCGCCGTCGCCGGTGGGATCGCCGTCGCCGTCGCCCAGGGTCTCACTTGCGGTCTCCTCCGCGACGTCGGTGCGCGTCTCGTCGTCCGCACACGCGAGCACCAATGCGGGCACCGCCAAAAAGATCGAAATGAAGGGGGAGCGCCTCATTCGCGAAGTGGACCAGAATAGGCCGCTTCGGCGCAAGACGGCGCTCTACTGGTGCTTTACGGCCACCAGGTCATGTGCGTGTTTGCCCTTGCCGGCCTTGGCGAATCACGACACCCTGAGGCATGACCGATCGCCTTACCGAGCCCATCTGATCCGAGCCCAAGCGCTGGTTCGTGCCGACGCGGCGAGGCCTGGTGGCGAGCTCGGCTGCGCTGGTGCTGGTGTTCGTCGATTTTCTCGACGAGCTCGGTGCCGGCCTGCCACCGGTGAGCGCCGCGGACATTCGTGACGAGCTCGCGCTCGCGTACGGCGGGGCTGCGCTGGTGCTGCTGGTCGCACCGATGTTGCTCTCGCTGGTCATCGAGGGCCCGCTGTTGCTGCTCTCGGATCGTTGGCGACGCGATCGCATGGCCGCGCTCGGCATGCTCGCGATGGGCCTGTGCATGCTGCTGGCCGCCTGCGCGGCCTCGGCCTGGACGCTCGCGCTCGCGATCGGCGGCTGGGCGACCGCGAGCGGGATCGCGTGTGGGCTCAGTCAGGGCGCGCTGATGGATGCGTACCCCGAGGAGCGCGAGCGCTGGATGACGCGCTGGACCTTGATGGGAGCGCTCGGCGACACGCTCTCGCCGGCGTTGGTGCTCGGCAGCGTGGCGCTCGGGTTTGGTTGGCGTGGCGCGCTGGTGGTTGCGGCCGTGCTGCACCTGCTGCAGGCGATCGTGCTCGCTCGCGCGGTGCGGTCGGTGGAGGGCGCGGGTACATCGGTCGAGAGTGACGATGAAGAAGATGACGCGCCGCTGCTCGACCGACTGCGCGCGGGGCTGCGCGATCGCACGTTGTTGGCCTGGCTGGGCGGCTGCGCGCTGTGCTGTCTGCTCGACGAGCTGTTCGTCGCGTTCGGGGCGATGTTCATGCGCGACGCGTTCGGGGCCGACGTCGCCACACAGACGGCCGCGTTCACAATCTGTGCGATCGCCAGCGCGGTCGGGCTCGCGCTCTCGGATCGGCTGCTGCGACGCGTCGACCCGATCCGCCTGTTGCGGCTCAGCTCGCTCGCGTGCGCGATCGCGTTCGTCCTCTGGCTGAGCGCGAGCACGGTGGCGGGGAGTGTGGTCGCGCTCGCGCTGGTGGGGGCCTTCGCGGCGCCGCTCTATCCGATCTGCGCGGCGCGGGCCTACGCGGCGCGACCTGGCGAGGCCGGGCTGGTCGCGGCCGTCGATCAGTTGTTCTCACCGCTCGCGATCGTCGCGCCGATCGCCGTGGGCCTGCTCGCGGATCGCTTCGGCGTGCTGCCAGCGTTGACGGTGTTGCTGCTGCAGCCGCTCGGCGTGGGCGCGATCGGGCTCGCATACCCCCGCACGAAATCACGCGAATCGAGCCCGGTAGATGGGTCTTGACATCTATTTTAGAGAATGACTTAAATATGTGTGTGGAGGCAATGCTCGAGGCCGTCCGAGCGCCCAGGCGCCGCGCGATGCTGCGGCTGGTCTGGGATGGCGAGCGCACGGCGGGGGACATCGCCAAGGCGATGCCCGAGATCAGCTTCGCCGCGGTCTCGCAGCACCTGAAGATCTTGCGTGACGCAGGCGCAGTCGAGGTGCGCCGCTGCGGTCGGCAGCGCTTCTACCAAGCCAAGCGCGAGGCTCTCGGCCCGCTCGCGCTGTGGCTCGAGCAGATGTGGGGCGAGTCGCTCGACCGACTCGCGCAGCTGGCCGAACGAGAGGAGCGCGAGCGATGAGCTTCGACTACAACCGCACCATCACCATCCGCGCCCGCCCGGCCACCGTCTGGCGGTTCTTTTCGGAGCCCGAGATGTTCGCCCGTTGGTGGGGTGCAGGCTCGAGCATCGAGGCCCGCGTCGGCGCTCCGATGCGCATCGTCTACCCCGACGCGAGCTCGGCCTCGGGCGAGGTGCTGGCGCTCGAGCCCGAGCGCATGATCGCGTTCAGCTTCGGCTACGACACGCCCGGCAAGCCGATCGCGCCGGGTGGCTCGCGCGTGACGATCACGCTCGAAGCGGTCGCCGAGGGCACGCGCATCGAGCTGCGCCACGAGCTCGACGACGCCAACGTTCGCGACATGCATGCGGCCGGCTGGCGCTACCACCTGGCCGTGTTCGCCAAGGTGGTGCAGGCCGAGCAGCACCGCGATCTCGAGCTGCGGGTCGATCGCTACTTTCGGGCCTGGGCCGAGCTCTCGTTCGAGAGTCGGGCGGCCGTGCTGGCCGGAGCGGTGAGCGACGACGTGCGCTTCGCCGACGCGCACGGCTTCACGCGCGGACGCGTGGAGCTCGAGCGGCACATCGCCGCCGCGCTCACGCACATGCGAGGCGTCGAGCTGGTGCGGCGCGGTGCCGTGCGCAGCTGTCAGGGCGTCGCGCTGGCGGACTGGGAGCTGCGAGCGGGCGAGCGGGTGCTGGGCAGCGGGACCAACGTGTTCGAGCTCGACGCCGACGGGATGATTGCGGCGGTCACCGGGATCACGAGCTGACGATCTCGATCTCGACGTCGAGCTGCTCGAGCAGGTGTCGCTCCATCCCGAGCGCCGGCAGCTCGCCGCCGAGCTCGACGCGCGACCACTCGCCGTCGCGCCTCGTGAAGCGGGCTCGCATCACATAGTTCTCGACGATCAGCGTCTCGACCTCGAGCGGCGCGGCGTTCCGGAGGCTTCGCAAGTAGCCCGCGAACCCCAACCCACCTTGGCCCTGCATGCTCAGCTCCACACGCTCCAAGCGAACGCCGAGCGGGCCGACCCACAACCAAGCGACCATGTCTTGCGGCATCGTGGGAATGTCGAGCGCGATGCTGCGCAGGCTCGGCAGCCAATCCGCGTGCTTGAGCACTGCCTGCAGCTCTCGAGTTTCCCGCCACGGGCTCTCGATGGCCAAGTGGTCGACGTTCGCCAGGCTGCGCGCCGACTTGGCAGCGTGGAACAGCTGATAGTCCATCCAGCGGATCGAACGGAGCGAGCGCATCATCGGATCGCAGATGAGCTCGACAGGCGCGTGCTCGAGCGTCTCGACGGTGGCCCACACCGGATTGCCGATCAGCCGCTCGATCCCGCGGTGGTGCTGCTTGATGCGTGCGCCCGTCAGGAATCCCGCCACGAATTGCGTCTCGTTTCGAACCAGCGCGCCGCGAACCTCACCCAACCACGCCTGGCCATGCTCGCCCAACAGCGCCCTGGCGCGAGCCTTGCCGGCGCGATCGAGCTCGCCGCGAGCGTCGGCCAGCTGCAGCGCGATGAACTCCCCGCGTGGGTCGCCGATCGAGAGCAGATAATCGGCGTAGACCTGGCGGCGCGCGAGATCGCCGGGCGCCTCCACGATCGCCGCGAGCAGCTCGGGCCCGAGGTCTGGCTTCACGACGCGAGCCTGCTCGAGCCCGGCGGTGATCGCCTGCACGCGCTCGCGATCCTCGGGCGCCAACACAATCGCCAGCCCGTCCAGCTGCTCGCGCAGGCGCTCGACGCTGCGTCGCCGCCAGGCGTCGAGCCTCTGCACCGTCGAAGACGTGGCCGGCTCGAGCGGCGGTGCCTCTTCGAGCCGCGCGAGCACCCGCGGATCCGCGCACGCGCACAAGAGCTCGTGGGCCAGCTGCCAGAACTTCGCGGTCGAGCTGGCGGTGAACGGCGGATGAAGGATCGTCGAGCACAGCACGCTGGCGATGCGTGGATCCGGAGCGTGGCGAGCGATCAGCTTGAGCCGACGGCGTGCCTGATGCGAGTCGGTGTCGACCAGGCTCGGCAGCAGCACGCCGAGCTCGACCGCGTCGGCATGCTCGGCGCGCGCACGCCAGCTGTGCTCGAACTCGGTCCGCGTCTTGCCGCTCGGCGGCGTTCGAGCGCTGGCCAGCGGACTCGACAGCCGCTCGATCAGCTCGGCCAGCTCGGGCGCACGCACGGCCGACCACGCGCGCAGCAGCAGCGCGAGCGCTTGCTCGGGCTCCGACTCGCGCAGCGCGACGCGGGCCTGCTCGATCAGCGAGGTGATCGCGGTCGCCATCACTCGAGCTCGTCGAGCTTTCGGTTGCCGCGCTGGACCGAGTAGGCGAAGCGCCGACTGAGCGCATCGACCCGCGCGGCCGAGACCCCCATGGTCCCGAGCTGCAGCGTGTGCAATTGCGGCGCGACATCACCGGCCGCGAGCGCGTCGACGAGCTGGTCATCCGCCCGCGACCACGCTTGCAACCAAACCAGCCGCTCGACGGCAGGCGACGCGAAGAAGCGACGCAGACCTTCGGGCCCGCCTTGCCCGTTGACCAGCAGCCCGCGCAGGCGCAGGTCCGACTCGGCCAGCGCGTCGAGCCCTGCGTCCTCGAAGTTGTTGTCGTAGCCGAACCGCGCGACCTCGAGCGCGCGCAGGCCCTCGCTGCCGAACAGCGCCGCGGCGCCCTTGCTGCCGATCCAGTTGTGATCGATGTCGATCACGCGCAGGGTCTTGGCCGCGACCGACCCGGCCAACGCGATCGCGCCCTTGGTCTGGATCTTGTTGTTGCGAATGTCGAGGAGCTCGAGCCCGCGCAGCAGCGGCGAGTCTGCCAGCGCGAGGATGCCGTCGGCACGAATGCCGTTGTGGCCGAGGTTGAGCCTGCGGATCTTGGCGAGGCCCTCGGCGCCGGCCAGCGCCTCCGCGCCGTCGTCACCCATCGCGTTGCCGCCGAGCGAGAGCTCGACGATGCCGCAGCGCTCGAACGCGTCGCTGGCCGCGATCGCCTCGGCGCCCGCCTCCTTGAAGCGCAGACCACCCAGCCGCAGTGCGCGGAGCTTGGGCAGATCGAGCTTGTCGAGGAACGCGGGCAGCAGCTTGGCGCCGAGCTTGGAGCCGTCGAGGACGAGGCGCTCGAGCGTCGCGAGCTTGGGAGCGGCCGCGAACTCGATCCCGCCTGCGCCGACATTCGAGTCGCTGAGATCGAGCTCGCGCAGCGCCCCAAAGTTGGCGCTGCCGAGCAACTTGCAGCCGCGCGCGCCGAGCTTGTGGTGACGGATCGCCAGCCGCTCGAGCTGCGGCACGAATGACGCGTCGAGCAGCTTGCCGAGCAGCTTGCCGTCGAGGTCCTGGCCCGAGAGCGAGAGCGATCGCAGCTGCTTCAGCGTGGACAAGGGCGCTGCCGCAGTGCCAGCGAGCGAGCCGGTCCCCGGCCGAGCCCCGAGCGACAGCGAGCGCAGCTCCGTCTGCGAGGCGATCGCCTCGGCCAGCGCGGGCGTGATCACCAGGTTGTCGAGCCCGAGCAGCTCGAGCGATCCGAGCTTGGGCGAGCGCAGCAGCGCGAGCACCCGCTCGGGATCGAAGTCGAACGCGAAGTGCAGCGACAGCCGACGCAGCCGCGGCAACAACGGGCTGGCGAGCAGCGCCTCGAAGTGCTCGGCTTCGACCAGCGTCATCGCCAGCGAGTAGCAGCTGGTCTCGGTCAGCGCCCCGAGCTCGCGCACGCTCGCGCGCATCGACACGTGGCTGAGAAAACCCAGCTCGAACTCGAGCTCGACCGCCGAGTAGCCGCGCACGGGCTCGGCATGGACGACCCCGGCGAACTGCGGATCCCAGGCAAAGCCGTTGCGCGCGAGCAAGGTCTCGCGCTCATCCGCGAGCGCGAGCCGATCGGCTCGCTTCTTCGGCTTGCTTGCGAGCGCGTCCTCGATCTCGACGATGCGGCGCCGGGCCGGTTCGCAGCCCTTGGTCTCTGCGTAGGCGCGGCGAGCCGCGAGATCGTGAGGCGAGCGGAGCACGGCAGCGAGCGCAGCGTCGGCGGACATCGCCCGCATGGTAGCCAAACGCTCACGCCGAGGCGCGGCGGCTCAACCACAAGCGCGCGCCGCTCTCGATCCCAAACAACAGCAGCACGATCAACGCGAGCTCGCGCCAGCGCGGCTCGTAGATCTTCACGGTCCCGCCCTCATGCTCGACCGTGACTCCGCCGATCGTCACCGGTGTCGTGTCGGCCTCTTGCGCGTCGAGCTCGACCACGAAGCGCTCGACCTGCTCCTCACCGCTGACGCTCGCACGGTAGTGGCCCGGCAGGTTGGTGTCTTCGAACACGGTCGGCTCGCCGTCGCGACCGGGGATCACCGGCACGCTCGCGCCCTCGGGCGTGGTCACGGTGTAGGCGGCCGCGCGCGCGAGCTGCTTGCGTCCACCGACCGCGACCACGCTGCCGGCCGCTTGCTCGTGCGCGCCGGCCAGCCAGGTCAACGTGCGGACGGCCAGCGGCACGAACCCAGGTCGCAGCGGCAGGTCACCCCAGTCGCGATCGACGGTCGTGGTCAGCAACGCGACGCGCCCTTGTCCATGCGCGCGGGTGATCAACGCCGGCGCGCCGCTGGTGAACGCGACCGCCACGTCGGCGCCGCGCCGTGGATCGGGGTCGAGCAGGAACATCCGTCGCGTTCGCGTGGCCCCGAGATCGAGATCGCCGTCGGTCTCGCTCGACGCTCCGGTGAAGATCGGGTGCGAGAGCTGCACGGGCGCCACGCCTTCGCTGCGCGCCTCGGTGCGTCCGGGGGCCGTGCCGGCGTAGACGGCCTCGCGCAGCAGCAAGGGCAGCAGCTCGCCGAAGCGGGCGTTGTAGTCGGTCGCGCTCACGCGATCGCCGACGGTGATCCACAAGCCCATGCCGGCCGCGACGCGCTCAGTGATCAGCGGCGCCAGCTCGCTCGGCAGCGCGCGCACGTTGGCGAGCACCAGCACGTCGACCTCGGCCAGCGTGGTCTTGTCGCGCAGGCGATCCTCGAGCTGATCGAGCGCCAGCCCGCGGACCTCGAGGCGATCGGCCAGCTCGCTGTGGTTGAGCGCGGTCGAGAGGAAGAAGATCTCGTCGTTGGCCCGGGTCTCGCTCGGGTCGCCATTGATGATCAACACCTCGATCGCCTCGCTCGCGGCGATCCACAGGTGGCGGCGATCGTCGATTGGCAGTGGATCGTCGTCGCGCTCGAGCAGGCGCACGCGGGCGCGCGCGCCCTCGCTGGTGCGCGCGAGCGTGTGCGTGAACTCGGCCGCCGCGTCGCCGTTGGCGAGCAGCTCGACGCGCGTGCGCCCGACCTCGTCACCGTCGATCTCCAGCGCAGCCGCGACCTCGAGCGCGTCGTCGTCTCCACCGTAGCGATGCAGCAACGCGGTCACGCGCACCGCCTTGGGATCGAGCTCCGGCGCCGGCTCCCAGCTCAGCTCGCGGATGCCCACATGCTCGGGCGGATCGGGCGGTGCTTGCCCAGGCGCGCCGCGGGTCGGGATCGGGATCACCGTGATCGCGCCCTCGGCCAGCTCCGGCAGCGAGCCGAGCCCGCGATCAGTCGGATCGCCGATCGCATAGATCGCCCGCAGGTCACCCACGTCCGAGCCTGCACTCGACGACAGCATGCTGCTCGCGCGCGGCAGCGCCTCGGCCAGCGACCACGCGCCGGGCCGCACCGCCCCGCTGCGCTGCCAGGCGTCGAGCTCCGCGCGGATCCGCGGCACCGCCTCTTCGACCGGCGCGAGCTCGAGCTGCGGCGCGCGTGGATCCGAGATCACCAGCCCCACGCGACTGCCCGGCGGGATCGCCTCGAGTAAGGTCTCGAGCCGCTCGAGCGCGCGCTCGCGATCGGTTGAACCGTCCACGCGCAGCTCCATGCTGCCCGAGGCGTCGAGCAGGATCACCGCGTCGTGCGGCTCGGCCAGCACCGCGACCGCGGCCTCGCTGCTGATCACCGGCCGCGCCAGCACCAGCACGAACGCCGCCAACAACAGCAGGCGCAGCAGCAACAACGGACGATCCCGCAGCTCGCGACGCTGGGTGATCACCGGCTCGCGCGGGCTCACGAAGCGCATCGCCGCGAAGCGGATCCGCTGCGGCCGCTCGCGCCCGAGCAGGTGGGCGATGAGCGGCAGCGCGAGCCCGAGCAAGCCGAGCAACGCCAGCGGCGACAGCAAATTCAAGTCGAGCCTCCGTCGTGCATGACCGCGTCGCTCGGCTGCCCGGCCAGGCGCCCGAGCAGATCGAGCGTCTGCGCGACCGGATCGCGGCTCGTGACCATCCGCGAGAACAACAGCCCGCCGAGCTCGCAGCCTTGCTCGAGCCAGCGCAGGTGGGCGCCGAGCCGCTCGAGGTACTCGTCGCGCAGGCTCGCGCCCGGGCCCTCCACGGTCGGACGACGGCCGCGTGGATCCTCGAGCTCGATCACCCGCTGGCGATCCCACGGGAACTCGAGCTCGTCGCGATGCAGGACCTGGATCAGCGCGACGTCATGCCCGGCGCTGCGCAGCAAGGTCAGGTCGTGCAGCAGCGCCTCGTCGTGCTCGCGACCCGAGCTGCTGCCGCCCGGATCGAGGAAATCCGAGAGCACGATCACCAGCGTGCGCCGACGCAGGCGCGGAGCCACGGCCGCGAGCAGGGCCGGCCAGTCGCAGTCGCCAGCAGCCGGGCTCGTGAAGCCGTCGGCCACGATGCGCAGACGATCGCGTCGCGCCGCAGGCTCGAGCGCCGCGAGCTCGAGCGCCCCATCGCGGGCGATCGCCAAGCCCACGCGATCGCCTTGGCGCAGCGCCAGGCTGGTCAGCGCCACCGCCAGCGTGCCCGCGCGCAGCCACTTCTGCTGCTCGGCCTCGCCATAGTCCATGCCGCCCGAGCCGTCGGCGATCAGCACGAGATCGAGCTCGTCCTCGCTCTCGGTCTGGCGCACGACCAGCCGCTGCGATCGCGCGGCCGCCCGCCAGTCGAGCCGCCGCGGATCATCGCCGGCGACGTAGGCTCGATAGTCGCGAAAGTCTCGCCCGACCCCCGGTCGCAGCGATCGATGCACGCCATGACGCGCACCGACCAGCGGCCGCCGGACGATCAACTCGCGACGCGCGAGCGCAGCCCGCAACGCGGCCGGCAGCAATCGCTCGATCGGATCAACCATGTCTCAGACTGGCACCGCCTCGAGCACGCGGGCGAGCAGCTCGTCGAGCCCCACGCCGCGGCTCTCGGCCGCAAAGCTCGGCACCAGACGATGACGCAGCACCGCAGGCGTCAGCGCCCGCACGTCCGCGATCGACACCGCCTCGCGTCCGGCCAACGCCGCGCGAGCCTGCGCGGCCAAGACCAGCTGCTGACCCGCACGCGGACCCGCGCCCCAGCGCAGCAGCTCGCGCAGCGCTGGCGGACAGCGATCCTCCTGCGGCCGCGTGGTTCGCAGCAGCGCGACCACGTGATCGATCACCGAAGGCGGAACCGGCATCCGCCGCACCAGCGCCTGCAGCTCGAGCAGCTGCGCCGGCGTCAGCACGGGCGTCAACGAAGGCCGCTCGCTCAGGCTCAGCGCCACGATCTGCTTCTCGGCCTCCTCGTCGGGATAGTCGACCAGGATCTCGACCATGAAGCGATCGAGCTGCGCCTCGGGCAGCGGATAGGTGCCCTCCTGCTCGATCGGGTTCTGCGTCGCGAACACGTGAAAGGGTGGCGGCAGCGGGTGAGTCTTGCCGCCCGCGCTGACCTTGGCCTCCTGCATCGCCTGCAGCAGCGCGGCCTGGGTCTTCGGCGGCGTCCGGTTGATCTCGTCCGCGAGCAGCAGGTTGCAGAACACCGGCCCCGGCACGAACCGAAAGTTGCGTCGCCCGCTGCCATCCTCCTCGAGCACCTCCGAGCCGGTGATGTCGGTCGGCATCAAGTCGGGCGTGAACTGGATGCGCGCGAACTCGAGGTCCATCGCCTCGGCCAGGCTCGACACGAGCAAGGTCTTGGCCAGCCCCGGCACCCCGACGAACAGCGCATGACCGCCTGCGAACAACGAGATCAACAGCAGCTCCACCACCTCGCGCTGGCCGATCACCCGGCGCTCGATCTGCTCGAGCAGGCGCACGTGCGTGCGCGCGAGCGTGCCGAGGGCGGCGGTGTCCGAAGAGCCGGTCGAGCCGGACGCGTGCGGGGCGGCGGAGGTCAGCTGAGCCACGAGAATTCTCGGTGGCGGGTATACCCGTCGTGCCCAGCGCTCGCTACGGTACGCAGACCTTGCGATTTTCGGAGCCGCCGCCGGTGCTGCGGCAGCCGAAGCTCGGGTGCGCGTAGGTCCGGCAGTACTCGTCAGGCCCGAGCTCGCCGACGTCGCTGTCTTCGCACGACAAGAAGCAGCGCTTGTCCGGCTGGTTCTCGAACGGCGCGCAGACCTGCGGGTAGCCGGACACGCACTCGCCTTCGACCGCGCAGCAGTCGGCATCGACCTCGCAGAGGTGCGTGCAGTAACCGCCTTCGACCTTGTCGAGGCACTCCACTTCGCCGGCCAGCAGCGAGGGATCTTCGATCGCCGGGTAACAGTCGGCCGGGCTCTCGCACGGCTGGCCGACATACTCGGGGTCGTCGTCGTCATGGCAGGCGATCGCCAGAGCGAAAGTGCCCGCGAACAGGGCGAGGGGGAGCCACGGAAATCCGCGCATGCCCCACGATACCCGTTTCGAGCCCGCGGGACAGAACGCGGGGTCACGAGCCCCCGGCTGCGAGCAACGCCGGCACGAAGTGCCCGGCGATCGCGTTTGGCCTAGCGTTGCGAGCCGATGGCAATCCCATTGCCAAGCGCCGCGAGCTCGCGCAATTACCGGCCATGCCAGCGAAGCACATTCCTGCGTTCCGCATTGCGGCCGCGCTGGGACTCGGCCTGACGCTGACCGCCTGCGGACCCATCGCGTTCCAGGACACGGTCAACTTCAACACGCCCGAGCCCAAGCCCAAGCCCGAGCCGAAGGTCGAGACCGCCAAGCCCAAGCCAGTCGTCGCGCGAGCTCGAATCGACGGCGATCACATCGTCATCGACGAGATGATCCAGTTCGAATACGACTCGGCCGAGATCATGGCGGTGTCCCACGGGATCCTCGACGAGGTCGTCAAGGTCATGCAGGACAACCCCACGGTCGAGCAGCTCGACATCATCGGACACACCAGCTCCGAGGGCTCGGTCAAGCACAACAACAAGCTCTCGACCGATCGCGCGGCCGCGGTCAAGCAGTACCTCGTCGATCATGGTGTTGCCGAGGGTCGGCTGACCTCGCAGGGCAAGGGCCCGGCCGAGCCGATCGCCGACAACGACACCGAAGAGGGCCGAGTCGCCAACCGCCGCGTCGAGTTCAAGATCACCAAGGCCCAGTCCGGCGGCGGCGCACGCGTCCGCCCGAGCGGCAAATGAGGAGGGCGATGATGAAGACCAACACGCTGTTCCGAACCATCATCTGCACCGCCGTCGCGCTCGCGACCACCGCCTGCATCGCGCGCGGTCCCGACGACTACCGCAAGGTCACGCGCAGCCTGGTCGACACCAAGAAGGGTTCGATCGAGGACTGCTTCAGCGACACGCCCGGCAAGGTCGTCGTCAACTTCACGGTCGAGAAGAAGACCGGCAAGATCACCAACGCCACGATCGACGACAAGAAGAGCACCGCCTCGGCTGAGGTCGGCTCGTGCGTGGTCGGCAAGATCGACGGGCTCACGCTGAAGGAGCCCGACATGCGCGACGGCGCGGCGACCTTCACCTGGGTGTTCCAGAAGTAGTCGCTCCGCTCGAGCACTGCAGCGCCGTGTGAGCCCGGCAGGGGTCGCACGGCGCTGTGTCATTGTGTGGGGACGCGGTCCATCGAGCGATCGTGCGTGCGCGCGAGCATCGGGATCGCAATCATCGCGCCGAGCTGCGCCAGCAGCATGTCCCACTGTGCGTCCCAGATGTCGCCCTGCGAGCCGAGAAACGCGGTGCCGACGTCCGAGGCCACAATCAACGCCACCCACCACTCGAGCAATTCCCAAAACGCCGCAATCGCCAGGATCACCGAGACCGTCAGAAAATACAGCCAGCCGCCGCGCTGCAGGGGCGTGCGCCGCAGCAGCACCTCGCGCGTGATGAAGGCCGGAAACACGCCGAGCGCCACGTGCCCGACCCGATCGTAGTGGTTGCGGCTCAGCTCGAAGGTGTCGCGCACCCAGTTGCCGAGCGGCGTCTCGGCGTAGGTGTAGATCCCTCCGTAGTTCAAGATCAGCACGTGCACGAACACGCACCAATAGACGAAGTGCGACATTGGAAAGCGCCGATAGACGGCGATCAATACCGCGATCCCGGCGATGCCGGGCCCGACCTCGAGCACCCACGAGAAGCGCCCGGCCGGCGGGTTCCAGACCGAGGCCACCAGGATCACCGACAGCACCGCGAGTAGCGTGAGCGGCAGCTTCGCGTGCGCACGCGTCCCGCGGAGCGCAACTGGTTGAAACGCAGGAGCTTCGGGCGTGTTCGACACCGCGAGAGTCTACATGACGAGTTACACTCGCGCGCATGTCCGGCGCCGTCGAGCAGACCCATCACACCTTCTGTCGCATCTGCGAGGCGCTGTGCGGCCTCGAGGTCACGACCGTCGACGGCCGCATTCAACAGATTCGCCCCGACGCCGCGCACGTGGCCACCGACGGCTTCTCGTGCGTCAAGGGCCTCAAGCAATTCAAGCTCTACGACTCGCCCGATCGCCTGCTGCACCCGCTGCAGCGCACGGACTCGGGCGACTACGTGCGCGCGAGCTGGGACGACGCGCTCGCCGGGATCGGCCGCAAGGTCGCGCAGCTGCGTCGCGATCACGGGCCCGACTCGATCGCGATGTACGTCGGCACCGCGGCCGGCTTCGGCGTGCTGCACCCGATCTTCGCGCAGGGTTTCATGGACGCGATCGGCTCCGGCAGCATGTACAGCTCGGCCACGCAGGACTGCGCCAACAAGTTCGCGGTCGCGCGCCACATCTACGGGTTCCCGTTCACGCAGCCGTTCCCCGATCTCGAGCACACCCGCTGCCTGATCGTGGTCGGGGCCAACCCGGCGGTCTCGAAGTGGTCGTTCCTGCAGGTCAGCAACCCGGTCAAGCGCCTGCGCGAGCTCGAGCGGCGCGGCACCAAGTTGTTCTTCGTCGATCCGCGCAAGACCGAGTCGGCCAAGGCCGCCGGCGAGCACGTGTTCATCCGGCCCAACACCGATCCGTTCTTCTATCTCGCGTTCCTCCACGAGGTGCTGCGCCGCGACGCCGCGGCCGAGCAGCGCGTGGCCGAGCACATGCGCAACTTCGAGAGCCTGCGCGCGCTGGTCGAGCCGTGGTCGCCCGAGCGCTGCGCCGAGGTCACCAAGATCCCCGCCGCCAAGCTGCGCGAGCTGGTCGACGCCTATCTCGCGGCCGATGGCGCGGCGCTCTACAGCTCGACCGGCGTCAACATGGGCAGCCACGGCTCGCTCGCGTTTTGGCTGCAAGAGGTCATCAAAGCGATCACCGGCAACCTCGATCGCCGCGGCGGCACGCTGGTCGGCCGCGGCGATCGAG
>DATLLB010000628.1:0-3605 GCA_035538075.1 Enhygromyxa sp. | reverse complement strand
CGCTGGACTCCGAGTCGCAACTCACCCGACGCGCGGCGATCAATGTCTCGGAGCACGGTGTCGTCACGCCCAAGTGGTCGCACTGGGTGGCCTCGGAGACGCCGACCCTCGAGCTGGCCGGCTTCGCGACGGCCGAGCGCTTGCGCCTGCGCTTCGATGATGATCTCGCGAGCGCGCCGCAGATCGAGCGCCACGCCGCGCTACCCGGCACGACTGCCGCGGTCGCGCTCGCCGATCACACCTTGCTCGCCGCCAACCCGCTGCTCGACGGCTGGCTGCGCCTCGGTCCTGGCGATCGCGTGGCGCTCGATCGCGTCGACGATCCGCGAGACGATCGCAGCTTCGAGGAGCGGCTCGGCGAAGCATTGGTCTTCACCACCGCGATGGCCCCGTGGAACCGCGCCGAGGGCCCGCGCAGCCGCTTCACCTGCGAGACTTGCCACTTCGAGGGCCGCGGCGACGGCCGCACGCACTTCACCGGACGCGAGCGCGACGGCCAGCGGGTGCACGCGACCAGCAAGCCGCTGCTCGGGCTGTTCCCCAATCGACCCTACTTCAGCCGCGCGCTCGATCGCAGCATGGCGCAGATGGTCGACAACGAGTTTCGCGTCGCCAACCGGCACAGCGGCCGCGATCCGTGGTTCGTGCTCGGCGACGCCGATCTCCCGTGGCTGCGCGAGCTCGTCGGCTGGCCGGGCGAGGTCGACGGCGAGCAATTGCGCCGCGCGCTGATGGCCTTCCTGCAGCGCTTCTCGATGCCGAGCAACCCGGCGGCGCACGGGCGCGATCGCTTCACGGACCTCGAGCGCAGCGGCGCCGCGGTGTTCGCCGCCACCTGCGAGGGCTGTCACCGCGCGCGCGTGGTCAGCGACGATCCATCTACGCAGATCGACTTCGCAGATTGGGAGGCGCTGATCCTGTCGAGCAACGGCCCGATCGTGTGGGCCAGCGCCGACTACGTCGCGACCGAGATCGAGCCGCGTGTGCACGCCGACGGAGCGCGCGTGCCTTCGCTGCGACGGCTGTGGTTGAAGTCCCCGTACTTCACCAACGGCAGCGCGCAGCAACTCGACGCCTTGCTCGCCAGCGTGCGCAGGACGGCGGCCGGCGTCACGCACGGCGCCGGCCCGATCCCGCCGGAGCAGCAGCTCGACGCCCACGAACGCGAGGCGCTCGCGGCGTTTCTGCAGCTCTTGTGATCGCTCAACGTCGCGCCGCGGTCTGCAGCACGGGGAGCCCGAGCATCCGTCGATAGCGAGCGCCGTTGCGGCCGATCACGTCGGCGAGCGTGTAGTGATCGAGCGTGGCGATGAACGCCTGCTGCGCCTCACGCAGCGGTCGCACGAGCCCGCACGAGCCAGTCAGCGCACACGTGCTGTTGCCGGGCTCCATGCACTCGACGAACGCGAAGTCGGGCTCGGTCGCCTCGACCACCGCGCCGAGCCGAATCTCCGCGGCGTCGCGGGCGAGCTGAAACCCGCCCGCGCGGCCGCGCTTGATCGTCAGGAATCCGGCCTTGCCGAGCTTGCCGACGACCTTGACCAGGTGATGGGCGGAGATCTCGAAGGCTTGGCTGATCTCCTCGGTCGAGACCTGCCGGCCCTCCGCCGAGGCTACATAGACCAACACCCGCAGGGCGTAGTCGCTGTGCTTGGTCAAGCGCACCGCTTCGCTCGTGCGAGACCCTAGCAGCGGTGCGCGGGTCCGGCTAGGCCGGACCAAGCGGTGGCCAGTAGCTACTGGACCAAGCCAGACCCCCTTTGGGGGTCACCACGCACGGCCGAACACCACGTGCCGATCCGCTTCGCTCGCGGAGCGAGTGAACGGCCGCGAAGCGGCCGCCCGCGGCTCAAACTGAGGCGGCCGCGGGGGGCAAAACACTCACGAACGCGTCCACGAAGATGCGTCGGGCGGACATGCCGGCCATGAACAGCCCCCGCCGCACCCGCTGCACGACCGTCGCGTCACCGCAGACATAGCCGAGATGAGCTGCTGCGTTGCCGGCCTCGCGCAGGTGCTCGACCGCGAGTGCATCGACCGCTCGCTCCACGAGCTCGCCGCCGCCACCTCGCAGCACGCAGGTACGGATGCGCAGCTGCGAGTGCGTGCGCGCGAGCTCTCGCAGCTCCTCGCGCATGTAGAGACCGGCCGGCTCTGCGGCGGCCTGGATCAGCGTGATCGGCCCGGTGTGACCGCTCGCCAGCGCCTGCCGAAGCACGCCCCACAGCGGCGCGAGCCCGGTGCCGACGCCGACCATCAGGATCGGCGCCTCGGTCTGATCCGCCACATAGCAGCAGGTCCCGTACGGCCCGCGCAGGGCCACCCGCATGCCCGGGCGGACCTCGTGATACGCCCAATTGCTCATTCGTCCCTCGGGCACGCGGCGAATGTGCAATTCGAGGTAGGGCTCGTTCGGCGTGCTCGCCAGCGAATAGCTGCGCGCGAGGTTGTCGAGCCGTCGCAGCGAGATGTACTGCCCGGCCTCGTAGTCGAACGGCTCCTCGCACTGCAGCCGCAGCCGCACGACCGAGTCGCTCAGGTGCGCGACCTCGACGACGGACGCGGCGACCAGCGCCTGATCGCCGACGTCACGCAATTCGAGATCGCCCTGCGGCCGACACAAGCACGCCAAGAACATGCCGTGCCGTCGCTCGACCTCCCGGAGGCCAGCCTGCGCAGCCTCGGGCAGCGGACCCGCGCTCGCGACCATCGTGCAGCTGCGACACACGCCGCTGCGACACGCGTGCGGGATCTCGACGCCGTTGCGCAGCAAGCCGTCGAGCACGGTCTCGTTGTCGAGCAGCGTGAAGCGCTTGCCCTGATACGCGATCGCGGTCATGGGCTCTCCATCAGCGCGAGAGCACGTCGTTGCGCACGCTATTGGCCACCGCCGCGACCTGCTGGATGAGCTCGGGCGCGACCCCGAGCTCCGCGAGCGTGTCGCCGAGGTGCTTGATCACCAGATCGACGTGGCGATCACCGATGCCCCTGGCGACCAGGTGCGCATGGCCGGCGCGCATGTCCTTACCCGTGTAGTTCGCCGGCCCGCCCGTGACCATGGTCAAGAACGCGGCCTGCTTGGCCATTTGCCGATCCATGTCGGTGTCGTCGAAGAACGGCGCGAGCTCTTCGTCGGCGAGCACGCGACGGTAAAAGTCCTCGACCGCGGCCTGGATCGCAGGGCCGCCTCCCAGCTGTTCGTAGATGCTGCTCATGATCTCCTCAAAAAGTTGCAGCTCAGTTACCTTGTTTAGCGAGTCGCGGCAACGGCCAACACGACCATGAAGGCTCAAACGCAAATTCGTCGCGGCACCAGCTTGCGGACCAGCTCGATCACCGCACTCGGGGCCTTCGTCGGCCTGCTCGCGGTCGCGTTGATCAGTCGCGCGGTGGTGGGCTCCGCCGACGCGCCCTACATCGCCGCGTACATGGGCGCAGCCGCGGTGTTGATCTTCGCCGCTCCGCACAGTCCGCTCTGTCAGCCATGGGCGCTGATCGTCGGCCACGTGAGCTCCGCGCTGGTCGGCGTCACCTGCTACAAGCTGATCCCCGACGCGCTGCTGGCCTCGGTCGCCGCGGTCGCGCTGGCGATCTTCGTCATGCAG
>DATLLB010000627.1:0-7639 GCA_035538075.1 Enhygromyxa sp. | reverse complement strand
CGATCAGGGTGAGTCGGCCGACGACGGCGAGACCGGCGGGACCGGATCCGATCGTGGCATCGACGACGACGGAGGCGACGGCTGCTCGTGCACGACCGAGCGCGAGCCCGCGGCACCGCTCGCTTGGCTGCTGCTCTCAGCGGTCGGCCTCGGCTTGGTCCGTCGGAGGCACGACGCATGAGTCGCTCCGTCCTGCTCCTGAGCAGCATCGCGCTCGGCCTCGCAGCGTGTGGCAAGCCCGACGCCGCCGAGGCCGACGACGACGGCACTGGCATCGGCAGCGAGACTCAGGACAGCGAGGGTGACGGCGACGGTGACCCGTCGGAGGGCGGCGACAAGCTCGACATGGGCCCGCCTGCCGACGCGCCGATCGGTGAAACCATCGGCTGCAACAAGATCGACTTCTTGTTCGTGATCGACTCCTCGGGCTCGATGCAGAACAATCAGGCGAACTTGATCGCCAGCTTTCCGGGCTTGGTCGCCGCGATGATGGACAACGTCGAGGCCGACGACTGGCACGTGATGGTCATCGACGCCGACGGCCAGTGGGGTGGCTCCGACTGCGCCAACGCGTGCACGAGCCTGGGTCTGTGCCCCGACGAGCCGTCGTTCCCCTGCGACACGCCGCCGCCGCAATTGTGCGACATCAGCCTCGGCGCCGGCCAGGTCGCGCCGATGGGCGAGGCCGCGAGCAACCAGGATTGTGCGATCGCGGGCGGCGCTCGTTACATTCAGTCCGGCGAGCCCGACCTGCTCTCGGCCTTCTCGTGTGTGGCCAAGGTCGGCATCGACGGCAGCGATGCCGAGCGACCCATGGACGCGCTGGTCCGCGCGCTCGGGACCGAGCTCAACGAGCCCGGTGGTTGCAACGAAGGCTTTGTCCGCGACGACGCGATCTTGGTGATCACGATCATCACCGACGAACCCGACGAGCACTCGGACGGTGATCCGGCGGACTGGGCCGACGCCGTGATCGCGGCGAAGGGCGGCAACGCCGAGGCGATCGTGGTGCTCGGATTGTTGCCCGACGGTGACCTGGCGATGCCGCTGTGCGGTGACGAGGCCGTGTTGGCGCCACGCATGACCGAGTTCCTGCAGCTGTTCGACGCGAGCAGCCGCGCCTCGGTCTGCGAGCCCGACTACAGCCCGTTCTTCTTGGACGCGGTGTCGGTGATCAGCCAGACCTGCGAGACCTTCGACCCGATCGGTTGAGCGTCGCTCGACCCGAGGAGAACCCTGCCATGCGCCAACTGACCCAATCACGCTCGATCATCGCCACGCTGCTGCTCGCGTGCGCCTGCAGCGATGACCGCGACAGCGCCGAGGCGGCCAACGAGAGCGGCGAGACCATGGTCGAGAGCGGCACCGACGACGCGCCCGAGGACGAGAGCGGCGACGCCACGAGCGAGGGCGATGGCGATGGCGACGGTGACGGTGACGGTGATGGGGACGGCGATGGCGACGGCGATGGCATCGTCGTGGCTTTCGAAGCCGGGACGCTGATCATCCCGATGGACACCGACTACCAGGACATGGGCATGCTCGAGGCCTATGGTCTGGTCTATCAGCTGCTGCTGGCCGACGTGCCCATTCACTGGGCGATCGCGCCAGGCAAGGGGCTCGGCGACGCCGACTTCACGACCTCGGCGATCGACCTGCGCACCGACGCGGAGGTGGTCGCTCACGGCTACCGCGGCGGTCCATTCCTGGTCCATCACGACAGCGCCGCGCTGGCGATGCCGGTCGTCGAGGCCTGGCTCGCGGCCAACCCCGACACCAACGTGCACGAGGCCAGCGAGGGCTTCGAGGTGTTCATCTCGCGGCTGCTGCTCGAGGCGCCGACCATCGCGATCTTCGCGGACGGCAACGAGGACATCGCCCGCGACTATCTATTGGCCGCGAAGATCCCCGACTCGACCGGCAATCCGAGCTGGCCCGACGATAGTCCCGATCTGCTCGACGTCGACGAGGTCGCCGGTCCGACGACCGAGGATCACTCCGACGGCGCCCTGTTTGCTGGTCACGAGGCGCCGATCTACTGCCAGTTCATGTCGATGCACTGGGACGTCAACGCGGCCGCACAGAATCCCGAGGTCGTGGCCGAGGTGCGCTCGTACCTGCGCTTCCCCACGCACTTCTTCGCCGAGTGCCAGGCCGTCAACGCGTTCGAGAACACGGCCGAGCATGGTCACTTCTTGACCCCGAATGGGCTCGACATCGCCGACCAACCCGACACCTACGACTTCTATCGGATGGACACGCCCTTCGGTCAGCTCGACGGCCCGTTCGAGAGCGTCGGCGGCAGCGAGCCGGCCTACTCCGTGCCGGACGGCGACAGCTATCTACAACTCGACACCACCATCATAACCGAGGCCGGCACGGCCGAGGGCGTCGGCGATGTCTGGATGACGGGCTTCGTCGACGGCAAGTGCCCGGCGTCGGCGAAGGTCTGCCCCGGCGCCGGCAAGGTCAGCTACCTCGGTGGGCACGCCTACGGCACTGGCTTGCCGATCTCGGCGAACCCCACCACCGCGGGGGTTCGGCTGTTCCTCAATTCGCTGTTCGAGGCGCCCTGCGCCTTCAACGATTGAGCCCCACGCAGAAGCCCACCTGCGCCCCACCCTGCTTGCGGTTGATCGCCCACGCCCGTCCACCGTGGGCCTCGGCGATGCGGCGCACGAGCGAGAGCCCGAGCCCGAGCGAGCCGCCTCGTCGATCGCGGCCCTGCACGAAGGACTCGAACACGGCCTCGGCCTCGCCGTCGGCGAAGCCGGGCCCGCGATCCTCGGCGCAGAAGCACAGCGCGTGGTCCTCGTCGTAGACGCGCAGCGACACCAATCCGCGACCGTGCGTGCGCGCGTTGACGATCAGGTTGGCGAGCGCGCGACCGATCAGCGTGGGGTCGGCGTCGATGCGCTCGACCTCGGTCTCGATCTCGAGCTTGCTCGCGTCCTCGCCGACGCGCTCGAGCGCTCGCACGGCGACCGCGACCGGATCGAGGCTGCGCCGCTCGACGCGATCGAACTCGAGGCGCGAGTGGGCGAGCAGCTGATCGACGAGGCCGTCGAGCTCGATGACCTCGCGCTCGAGCTCGTCGAGCAGCGCCTCCGATGACGGCTCACCGCGCTCGCGGGCGGTGTCGATCAGCACGCGCAGGTGCCCGAGGGGAGTCCGTAGCTCGTGCGAGACGCCGGCCAGCAGCTCGCGTTGATCGGCGATCTGCCGCTCGATCCGCTCGGCCATGGTGTTGATGGCCTCGGCCAGGATCGCAACCTCGCCGTCGTGCGCATGCGGGCCGCGAAAGGGCGGCAGCCGCATGCGACGATCGAGCTTGCCCTCGCCGATGTCGCGGGTGACCAGCACCAACTCGGCGAGCGGACGCGTGACCGCCCACGCGATGCCGCCGGAGGCGATCCACAAGACCGCGGCGCCGCTGGCCAGCGCCAGGCCCAAGGCCGCGCGCGAGGGCTCGAAGGCCGCATGCACGCCGTATGCGATCGCTCCGCTGAGCACGATCGCGACGCCGAACCAGCGAAACAGTCGGCGCCGCAGGCTGCTGTGCAGCAGCCACACGAAGCGGGGCGGTCGCCGGTGCCGACGATGACGATGACGACGCTCGTGCCTCGTCACGTGTCACCTCGGCCGAGCACGTAGCCGACCCCGCGTACGGTCTTGATCTTCGCGGCGTCGCCCAGTTTCTTGCGCAGCTTCGACATGTGCACGTCGACGGTGCGCTCGCCGACCGAGGTGTCGTCGCGGCCGGCCTCGCGCAGCAACGCGGCGCGCGGGACCACGCGGCCAGCTCGACGCATCAGCGCGACCAGCAGATCGACTTCGATGCCGGTCAGCTCGACCGTGCGGCCGTCGACACGGACCTCGCGAGTGCCGATCTCGAGCTCGACGCCGTTTTGCGAGAGCCGCTCGCTGCCGACCGCAGGCGCCATGCGGCGCAGCACCGCGCGCAAGCGGGCCAGCAGCTCGCGCGAGGAGAACGGCTTGGCGACGTAGTCGTCGGCGCCGAGCTCGAGCCCGACCACGCGATCGGTCTCGTCGCCCCGGGCCGTCAGCATCAAGACCGGGATCGCGCTGCGCTTGCGGATGCGCTCGAGCACCTCGAGCCCGTCCATGCCCGGCAGCATGCCGTCGAGCAGCACCGCGTCGTAGGTGGTCTCGCTGAGCATGCGCAGGCCCGCGGTCCCGTCACCCGCTCGCTCGAGCGCGACGCCGTTTTGTCCGAGGTAGCTGGCGAGCAGCTCGAACAAGCGGGCGTCGTCGTCGATCAGCAGCACGCGCATCATCGTATTTCGGTCGATACTAGCCAGCTGGAGCCCGAAGGGCGACCGGACGGGAGGGGGGTCCCCGGGTCGGCTTTGCCGACACGGGGGGAGGCCAGCCGCATGGCCTCCATCAAGACCTATACACACCGAAGTTGCCGCGGCGTCCGAGCCAGCGCGAGAGCTGCTCGCGTTGGCGGGGTTCGAGGACGTCGTGGATTTTCGCGAGCGCGGCCACGAACGCCTTGCGGGCGCTGCCGAGCAGCTCGTCGTGGCGGGCGAACAGCTCTCCGAGGCGCTCCTCGTCGAGACGCTCGTCGCCGAAGGCTCCGGCGAGATCGCTGCGCGTGCCCTTGGCGTCCTTCTTCAGGGTGCGCAGCTCGTCGAGTAGCTCGCCGACGGCGTCGTGCATGACCTGCTCCTGCTCGCGCGTGGCGTCCAAGCGATCAGCGATGTTGGCCACGAACCCGTGCGGCCCCCAGCCGCGAAATCCGGATCGCGCGCCCCAATCTCGGTAGCGTGGATCATGGCCGCCGTGTCCGCAGCGGCCGTAGGCGTAGAACGATCGCCGATGTCCGCAGTGACGACGGCGACGCAAGAGGGCGCAGGCTCCGAGGGCGGCAGTGGCTCCGATGATGACTCCCAGCATGTGTGTGGTTCTCCTCGCCAACGAGCTTGCGCAGCGAGTGTGAAGCCCCAAGCCTCGCCATCATGAAGAAGTGTTAAGCCTCAATGAACGGTGAGGGCATTCAGCGATTGCGCCCGGATGCAAACCCGGCGAGCATTCGGGCTCCGCCGAAGGACACCAAGTGACCCAGAGCAACGCTGACGACACCACGCCCACGCGCGGGCACCCCAAAGGCTTGATGGTCCTGTTCTCCGCCGAGATGTGGGAGCGCTTCTGCTTCTACACGATGCGCGGGTTGCTGACCCTCTACTTGATCAAGGCCTTGGCGATGAAGGACGCCGAGGCCTTCGCCATTTACGGCGCCTACAACGCGTTGATTTACGCGGCACCAGTGATTGGTGGGCGGGTCGCCGACAAGATCCTCGGCTATCGGCGCGCGGTGATCCTTGGCGCCGTGATGATGATGATCGGCGAGTTCGTGATCTGCCTGGGTACCAAGGAGGCGATGTACCTCGGGATGGGCGTGATCATCGTCGGCAACGGCTACTTCAAGGCCAACATCTCGTCGATTGTCGGCAAGCTGTACAAAGACGGCGATCCGCGGCGCGACTCGGGCTTCACGATCTTCTACATGGGCATCAACCTCGGCGCGGTGATGGCCACGCTGATCGGCGCGCCGATTGGTGAAGGTCTGGCCGGCGGCTCGATGGGCAACGCGGGCTACCTGGTTGGGTTCGCGCTGGCCGGGGTCGGCATGATCGCGGGCCTGGTGATCTTCATCCGCGGCCGCACCAAGCTCGAGGGCCACGGCGAGCCGCCCGATCTGGCCAAGCTGCATGCGCCGTTCATCGCGGGCATGAGCCGGCAGACGGTCACGATCGCGGCCTCGTTCGCGGTGGTCCCGGCCCTGTACTTCCTGATCCAGTACCACGACGTCGTGCAGATCCTGCTGCTGGTCGCGCTCGCCGGGGTCGTGGTCCAGCTGATGCAGGCGGCGTTCCGCGATCGCAGCGACACCGTCCAGCGCGATCGCATCTTCGTGCTGATGATCCTGATGTTCTTCAACGTGGTGTTCTGGGCCTGCTTCGAGCAGGCCGGCTCCTCGCTGACGCTGTTCGCCGACCGCAACGTGGACCGCGACGTGTTCGGGCTGTTCACGATGCCCGCCTCGCAGACGCAGTTCTTCAACCCGGCGTTCATCGTGCTGTTCGGCTCGGTGTTCTCGGTGCTGTGGGTCAAGCTCGACGAGCGCAAGCTCAACCCCAACATCCCGATGAAGTTCGGGCTCGGGATCATCCAGCTCGGGCTCGGCTACCTGGTGCTCTACGTCGGCGCGAGCATGGCCGGAGTCGACGCGCGCGTGCCCTTGATGATCCTCGCGCTGATGTACCTGCTGCACACGACCGGCGAGCTGTTCCTCTCGCCGATCGGCCTGTCGATGGTGACCAAGCTGGCGCCCAAGGATCTGACCGGCTCGGTGATGGGCGCGTGGTTCCTGACCTTCGCGTTCGCGCACTCGCTGGCGGCGACGATCGCCGGGCTGACGAGCGCCGATGCCGGAGCGGGCGGGCTCGCGCAGCTGGTCGACGCCGGTCAGCTCGCGCTGCGGCCCGACGGGACGATTCACAAGTTGATCTACACCGGGCAGGAGACGCTCACGCCCGGCTACCTCGACCAGGTCGCCGCGGCTGCCAAGACCAGCCTCGGCAGCTACGTCGACATCTACACTCAGATGGGCCTGATCACGGTCGGCATCGGCGTGCTGCTGGTGCTGCTCTCGGGCTTGCTCAACAAGATGATGCACGGGGTCAAATGACCGGCCACGCCGCCCCTGATTCGCGAGAAACCACGATGAAGCTCTCCAAGTTGATCCCCGCGCTCGCTCTGACGGCTCTGCTGCCGCTCGTCGGCTGTCACAAGGAGCCCGACCCTGCTCAGAAGGAAGCCTGCGAGAAGTTCGCCAAGCACCTCGCCGAGATCGTGCAGAAGGAGCAAGGCGAGCAGGTTCCGAAGGAGCAGGTCGACGCGATGGTCGAGGCGACCGTCGGCCAGTGCTTGGCCGCGCCGCCCGAGGCCGAGGAGATGAAGTGCGCGATGGCGGCGACCGACACCAAGGCGATGAAGGCCTGCGATCCCAAGGCCGAGGTCGAGTCCGAGGCGAACAAGGACGACCAGCAGGGGTAGTCGATGCGCGAACGCGGCCGGGTCGTGTTCGTGGTGGCGCTCGTCGCCGCGGCGATCCTGCTGTGGCTGATGTTCGGCCAGGGTGAGCGGGCGGGCTCCAACGACGAGGAGCGCACGCCTGCGAGCGTGGGGGTCGAGCGCGATGGAGGGCGGCTCGCGTCGCGTCGGCCCGAGCACGCACGAACGAGCCCGAGCGAGCGCGAAGCCGATGCGGTCGACGAGCCGGCGCCCGAGCTCGGCGCCCATCGTCCGCTGCGAGCCCGCGTCCACGCCGACTCGAGCCATCACGGCGCCCTGGTCGGCCGGGTGATCAACTGGAGCACCCGCGAGGGCGTGGCCGCGGCGGAGCTGGGCTTCGTGCAGGACGGGGTCACGCACACGCTGGCGACCGACGCGAGCGGCAGCTTCCGCTTCGTCGCGCCGGGCCCCGGCACCTGGCAGCTGGCGACGATCACCGCGGACGGCTACCTGCCCTACGCGCCCGAGCTCGGCCGCGGCAGCGTTCGCTTCGTCGCCCGGGCGGGGCAGCGGATCGAGCACGCCGACCTGTTCC
>DATLLB010000626.1:0-14081 GCA_035538075.1 Enhygromyxa sp. | reverse complement strand
ATCACGCGCTTTTCAATTCCGCGATTGCAGTTGCGCGCCGTGCGGCGGTTGGATATATAGCGTCGAATGGCGCGGATGAAGAGTCGTTCGAAGTTGGCTGTCGTGCTGATGCTGGCGGGTCTGAGTGCCTGCGACAAGATCCCGGGCTTCGGTGGTGGCGAACAGGCGCAAGCGGACACGCCAGCCGACAAAGAGGTCGCGCCCGTCGAGCCTTCGCCGACCCCGAGCACGGCGGACCCGGCAGAGAACTCGGCAACGCCCGAGTCGCCAATTCCCGAGCCGCCAACGCCCGAGCCGGAGGTGTCCGAGTTCGACGGCCTGCTGGTCCGCGTCTCGGGGCTCGCCGATCCGCGGCACGCGACCGAGCCGACCGTCGAGCAAGACACCAAGACCGCGTGGACCCATTACAAGGCCAAGCAGTGGACGGAAGCCGCACAGTTCTTCGCTCGCGTCGCCGCGCGCGATCCCGAGTGGAAGCACGCCCACAACCTCGCGTGCGCGTCGGCGATGGCGGGCAAGCATGACGACGCTCGGATCGCGCTGGCCGAGTCGTTCGAGCGAGGCGGCGACGCGGCCAGGGCTTCGGCCAACAAGGACAGCGACCTCGCGAGCGTGCGCGCGCTGCCATGGTTCGCCGAGCTCGTCGCAGCGCCGAGCAAGCCGGACCAACCTGCGACCCCCGATCCAATTGCGAACGAAGACGAATTGGACGAGGACGAGCTCCCGCCGCCCAATTGCCCGCCGGGGACCAAGTTCGAAGATGAGCACTACTGCTGGCACGATACGCTCGCCGAGTGGAAGTTCGAGGAGGTCGTGTTCGCGACGCCGGTGAGCCTCGACATCGAGATCCCCGAGCGGCCCAAGGACAAGCACTGGAAGCTGGTCCGCGGCAAGATCCCGTGGAAGGAGCTACGCGCGGAGCTGGGCATCCAGCACACGATCGAGAGCGACTTCGTCACCGAGATGCCGCACTTGATGGAGTGGTCGGGGATGGTCTGGGAGGACGCGCTCGACGATGTCGAGGACGCGGGCAAGCCCTATTTCTGGTGGCCCGAGGACAACACGCCGATCTTGGTCTTGCCCAACAAGCAAAAGCTCGGCAGCCGGCGCTTCGAGGGCGTGATCCTGGCCCGCAAGACCGACGCGGGCTGGCGCGCGATCAACCTGCCCGTGACCAAGGAATCGCAGCTGAGCGGATCCACCAACTACACGTTCGAGAGCGGCGTGGTGCTCCGCTTCGATGGGCTCGAGCTGTTCACGCTCACGCAGTTCGTCTACCGCGACGATGGTGACGCGGAGATCGACCAGCGCTCGCGGTTTTTGTGCCGGATCCGCTGGGAGCAAGGCAAGCTCGCGCGGGCTTGCACCGAGAGCTGGAAAGAGACGGGCAAGTCGTTCGGCTGACGGGGCCTCAGAACACGCCCGGCAGCATCCGCCAGGGCACCCGGCGGCGATACTCGTCCCAGGCCTCGCCATATTTGCGAGCGCAACGCTCGTCGTCACGCAGGGCGCGGTGGGTCAGCAGGATCGTCAAGAAGATCACGTAGAACCAGGGCAGCAACCGATCGAACCCGACCGGCAGCGTCCACGCGGCGGCGAGGCCGAGCTCGGGCAGATAATGAAAGTGCCGGGTCACGCCCCACCAGCCGGAGACCAATAGGATGTTCTGGCGCGGCTGGCCGTCGGCCGGCACGTAGGTGGCGTGAATCAGCTCGGGCGGGCGGCCCCAGATCTTGGTCTCGCCCTGGGTCGCACGCACGCGCTGGCGCTGCTCGTCGGCCGAGTAATTGATGGCGATCGCGGCGATGCCGAGCGCGAACAACACGACAGTGCCGATCAGGCCGAGATCGTGCGGGTGATCGACCAGGTACAATCCGGCGATCGTGTAGACGATCGGCAGCCACGCGCAGACGCCCCAGCAAATGTAGAAGCCAAAGCGATCGTGCATGATGTCGAGCGAATTGAAGTAGCCGCCCTCCCAGACGAAGAACTTGAAGATGTAGATGACCTGCAGGCCCACGCAGACCAGCATGCTGGTGCTCAGGTGGCCGTGCTGCTCGACCTGCGCGGCGGCGTAGCTGAGCAGGATGATGCTCCAGCCCATCATCGCGAACCGGCAATTGAACAATTGCTTGAGCTCGACCCCGAACGCGCGCGGGTGCAGCTCGGTGCCCCAGTAGAAGTCCCACAAGAAATTGCCGGTCCCGCCGGCGTCGCTGCTCGACGGGAAGCGCAGGCCCTTGACATAGAGGAATGCACAGAACAGCAGCGCGAACAGGCTGGAGGTGACCAGCAATTCGCCGAAGTGATCGTAGATGACGGCGCCCGAGAACAGGCCGAGGCCGGTCGCGCCGAACCACACCAGGTGGCTGACCACGAACGCCAAGACGCCATTGAGCCGATATTCGGGTCGATTGCCGCGCGGCGTGACCGGGCCCAGGTGGCGCTGGCCCGGCAGCACGCGCAAGAGCAGCAGCTGAAAGGCCAGCCAGCCGAGCAGCATCGCGGCCGCGGTCCAGCTCGGCAGCGGCAGCTTGGCCAGCAGCTGGGTCGGCGGGCCGCCGAGCACCGCGAGCACGCTGCCGTCGTAGTGGACGGTGATCACCCAGAGCAGCACCGCGAACGGCGGCGAGAACAGGATCAGCAAGAGCGGCACCAGGTGTGTGGTCAACCAACTGCCGTTGCCTGCGAGCCAGTCTCCTCGAGATTCGTTTTTACTACTCACTGGGCGCACCTCACCGCATGGGTCATCGCAAAGCAATCGCGCGGAGCCACCGAGTGACCGGTGTCACCCCGCGGGAACGCTGGCGTGCGAGCTCGAGAGCAGCTTAGTCGTGCGAGCGCGGAGCATCGTCGCGAGCGGTCTGCGTGCGAACGCGAAGATGCTGTGTGGTCGCTGCGACGCCTCGGACGCCTCGGCGTGGCTGCCTCCGACTTTCGTCGCGAGCTCGTCGGTGATCGGCTGACGAACGTCAGTCGATCGCTCGCGCTCGTGCGTGTTCGCGTGTCACTCGCGAGGCGTCGAGCCGCCGCTCGATCGACGAGGACCCGCGAAGCACGCGAAGGTGCTCACCCGCGCAGCTTCGCTGCGCTACTTGGTTTTCAGCGTCCGCTCCCGCGCCGACCGGACGCGCGGACGGGCGTTGCTTGGCAGCTCCCGCACCGCTGACACCCAGGTCGAGGAAAAACGTGTGGCTGGCTATACTCTGCGGCCCCGTTCCGATGAACAGCGACGAGCCGCCGGAGTTCGAGTCGGACGAGCGACCCGATGCGGAGGCGCTCGATGACGGCATGGGTCCGGGCGTCGGCAACGTGCTCGGGTTCTCGCTGCTGTTCCGCGAGCGACGGGCCCTGCTCGCGCTCAACCGTCGCAGCCTCGCGCCGGGCGTGCGGCTGCGCGACTACGAGGCGGTGATCCCCGGCGTTCGGTTTCCGCTGCGGGGGCCGCTGAACGCGACCAAGTTTCGCAAGCATCGCTGCCGCGTGGTCCGGGCGATCCTGGCGGTCGAGGATCGAGCGCTGCGTCCGTGGCTGCACGAGCGGCTGGTCGGGCAGCAGCTGCTCGGGGTCACGATCGGCGAGCTCGAGCTCGACCTGCGCCGCGAGCTGCCCGAGGCCGAGCAGCCGCGGCCGTGCCTGATGATCAGCGGCACGACCAGCGACGGCGGGCAGATCTGGTTGTTGGTCGCGTTCGACGTCGAGCCGGTCCACCGCCTGCTGCTGCTGCGACCTTGCCGACTGTGGCTGGTCGGCAACCTGCAGCTCGGCCACGAGCAGGGGCCGTCGGAGTACGGCGGCGCGGAGGCGTCGATCGATCGTCACGGTCGCGACGCGAGCGCGCGCCGACTGTGGTCGGCGATCGCTCGACGGCTCGCCGGTCGAGCGGTGGCTGGCATCGGCAGCGGCCTGCAAGTCGGCGACGACGGCGTGCTGACGATCGACGCGGGCCGGCTGGCGATGACGCGGCCCTTCGCGAGCGTCGGCTGGAAGGCGCCGAACCTGGAGGGCTGCGCGGTCGAGGGGCTCGCGCTCACGCGGCGTGGCTTGACGCTGGAGCTACGTGGGCCGCTGACCGAGGGCGAGCCTGGGGAGGAGTCCGAGCTTGGCGACGAGTGGACGACGCCGCCGGCCGAGCCTCCGGCCAGCGTGGCTGCGCGCGCGGCCGTGGCTGCTTTGCCGGGGGAGCCAGGCTTGTTGGAGGAGCCGATCGCTCGCGGCCTCGATCGTGCGCGCGAGCTGCTGCGTGCGAGTCGAGTCGAGGGCGGCGACGTACGACCGGCGCTCGAGCGCCTGGCGGAGCTGAGCCGCGAGCTCGGCGATTTTCCGGCGGCTCACCTGGCGCTGGTTCGCTGGCGCGTGGAGTTGTCGCGGTTCTTGGATCGCGAGGCGTGCATCGAGGCGGTCCACGAGTGGCTCGACCTGCAGCCGAGCGCGAGCGAGCCGCGACGGCTGCTGGCGATCTTGCTGGCGGCGTCGGATCGGGCGCAGGAGCTGGCGCGCTTGCTCGCGAGCGAGTGTCGGCAGCCGCACGAGCCGGTCACGCAGGCGCGGCTCGAGCTGGCGGTCGCGCGCTTGCTGATCGATCGGCTCGAGGATCCGCGCAGCGCGTTGACGATCGTCGCACCGCTGACCCAGCGGCTGCGCGAGCTGATCGGTGCGCGTCGCGATCGGCGAAGCGGGCGACGAGGGCTGGGTGGCGACGACGGCGATCTGGCCGCGCTGCGCGAGCTGTTGCCCGAGGCGCTGGTCGTGCTCGCGCGCGCGCGGGTGGCCGAGGTCGCTCGTGAAGGGCGATCGCTGGCCACGGTGCCGCACGTGCTCGAGGCGTTGGACGAGGCGCTCGAGGCCACTCGCAACCCGCGGCGGCGCGCGGATCTGCGGGCCGCGGTGGCCGACTCGTTCGCGCGCTATGGCGGCGAGCATGGCGATGATCGGCGTGGGGATCTGCAGGCGCTCGCGCTGCTCGAGGCGGCGATCGCCGACGATCCCGAGCACGACGAGCTGCTCGATCGCGCGATCGAGATCGCGGCCCGAACCGACGAGCGGGCGACCGCGGCCCAGCTGCTGCGCGCACGACTGAGCCGGGCGCAGCCGCACGAGCGCGCGAGCCTGCGCAAGCGGCTGATCGCGGTCGCTGCGGAGCTCGACGATCGCGAGCATCGCGAGCTGGCGCGGCGCGAGCTGGCGATCGCGCTCGAGCAGGAGCCGGACAACGTGGTGTTGCTGCGGCGCGCGGCCACGCTGGAGCGCAAGCTGGGCGACGCTCGGGCCGCGGCGGAGTTCGTCGGGCGACTGCTCGAGCTCGACGAGGCCGGCGAGATCGAGCTCGACGATCGCGACGTGTTGGTGCTCGACCGCGCGCGATTGCTGCGTCGCGCGGGGCAGATCGACGAGGCGTGGGAGCACCTGCGACCGGCGTTGGACTCTGTCGGGGTTGCGGCTGGGAGCCGGAACACTTCCCCCAAAATGCTTCGCAGCTCGGGACCCGAGGGGTCGCCACTCGGGCGGGAGTGGATCCTCGACGTGATCGAGCTGGCGCTCGAGCTCGCGCCGCCGACCGATCGGCCGCGGATCCTCGATCGGCTGATCGATCATGCGAGCGGCCAGCGACGCGGCGAGGCGCTGGTCGAGCGCGCGGCTCAGGCCCTGCGCGTCGACGAGCGGCTCGCGGATCTGTGGGCGGCCGTCGACGAGCTCGAGGCGCCGCAGAAGATCCTCGCGCAGATCGAGCAGCTGCTCGACGATCGCGACGAGCGTGGGCTGCTGCGGCTGGCCGAGGTCGCGAGCTCGCTGCGGGAGCGGATCACCGAGCTGCACGCGCGCGCACGACTCGGGCAGACCCTGCTCGACGAGGGCGAGGTCGACGAGGCGGCGCGGCAGCTCGAGCGCGCGGTCGAGCTGGGGCCCGACCGACTGGATCTACGCCACGCGCTGGCCGAGGCGTACGAACGAAGCGAGCGGGTGGACCAGGCGATCCCGCTGCTGCGTGCGCTGCTGCGCGACGATCGCGAGGCGACGCCCGACGATCGCGGCCAGCTGGTGCTGCGGCTCGCGAGCTTGCTGCGGGCGGTCGGGGCCAGCGAGGAGGCGGCGGAGCTGCTCGCGAGCTGCGAGCGCGAGCTGGCCCGCGCCGATCCGGAGCTGGTCAGCGAGGCGGTGCGGGAGGCGGTCGCGGATCAGTCGTTCGCGGCCCTGCGCGAGCTGGCCGAGGATGACCGCGCGCTGACGGTCGCGCTCGAGCAGGCGGCGATCCTGTGGCCGCTCGCGGCCGAGGTGAACGCGACGCCCGAGCTCGCGCGGCGGCTCGGGGCATGGTTGGCCCGCGCGGCGCGAGTGCTCGACGAGCCCGATGTCGAGACGATCGCGGAGCTGGGCGCGAGCGTGCAGCTGCCCGATGCGCTGCCTCGCACGCGCGTGCAGTTGCTCGAGCGGGCGGTCGAGCTGCGACCGGACGATCACGAGCTCGCGGACTGGCTCGAGGCGGTGCTGCGCGAGCGCGGTGATGTCGAGGGGCTGCAAGCGCAGCTGCGTCGACGGATCGATCGCAACGCGGATCCCGAGCTGCGCGCGGGCTTGCTCGAGCGACTGATCGCTAGCGTGGAGGCGAGCCTCGCGGGCGTGACGGATCGCCGACGCGCGAGCGAGCTGGCCGAGCTGCTCGAGGATCTGCTGGTGCTGCGACCGGAGCACACGAGCGCGATGCTGACGCTCGGGCGGCTGCGCTTCGAGGCTGGCGAGCTGACCGACGCGCGGCAGCTGTGGGCGCTCGCCGAGCAGCGACTCGAGCGGGACGATCCACGCTTTTATCGACCGGCGATCGAGCTGGCTCGCGCGGCGATCGAGGACGGCGAGCTGACGCTCGCGCGCGAGCTGGCCGAGCGGGCGCGCGAGCTGGAGCCGCGGGAGGAGGAGCCGCTGTTGCTGCTCGGTGGGATCGCGCGCGAGCTCGATGATCCCGCGCTCGCGGTCGCGGTCCTGCGCGAGCGGCTGGCGCTCGAGGATGAAGACGAGGCCGAGGCCAGCGCGCGGGCGAGCCTCGAGCTGGAGCTGGCGCTCGCGCTCGCGGACTGCTTCGATCGCTTCGGCGATCGCGACAGCGCAGCCGCGGCGATCGAGCACTTCGCGGCGGCCGAGCAGCTGCTTCCGGCACGTGCGGCGGCGCAGGATCGTCGGGCGGCGCTCGAGCGCTGGCTGGCGCTCGCGCTCGCGCTCGGCGATCTCGAGCAGCAAGCCCGCGCTCGCGCTGCCCTGCGCGAGAGCTTGGGTGTGGAGCTGGACGTGGCCGCGTTGGTGGCCGAGATCGAGCTGCTCGATCGCGGGCTCGATCGCCCGCTCGCGGCGTTCGAGCGTTGCGAGTGGGCGCTCGCCGAGCATGCCGCCGATCCGGCGCTGGTCGACGCGCTCGCGCGGCTGCTCGCGCACCGCGACGCACCCGAGCTGGCCGAGCGCAGTCAACGACTGCTGCGCGCCGTCATGAAGGATGTCCGAGCGAGCGAAGGTCGGACGCGCGCGGCGGAGCTGTTGATCGAGCTGGGCGCACGGCTCGACGATCCGGCCAGCGTCGCGTTCGGGCTCGATCAGCTCGCGCCCGAGCGGGTCGAGCACGGCGAGCTCGCGCGCCTCCGGGACTGGGCGGTGCGCAAGCTCGGGCGCGTGCACGAGGAGATCGGCAGCGTCGAGTCGAGGCTGGCCAGCGGCGGGCTGGCGAGCGAGCGACGGCAAGCGCTGTGCGAGCGGCTGTTGGCGCTGCACGATCACGATCGCGTGCGCACGGCCGCCCGCCTGCTCGAGCTGGCCGAGCAAGCCGAGCGCGAGGTCGCGGCGCTGCTGGCCGAGGAGGCGCTGATCCTGCTCGAGCCGACGCTCGACGACGCCGAGCAACGCGGCGATCAGCGGCTGCTCGAGCTCGGCATCGACGGCCTGCGCAAGCTGGCCCGCTACGGTCACGTGGAGGCGGTCGTGCGTCGCTGGCCGCTACTCGAGCTGGCCGTGCGCGACGGTGTCGAGGCGGGCGCGGGGCTACGACCGCTCGCGCACCTGGTCGAGTTCGCGGTCGCGACGGAGCACCCGGAGCTGGGCGAGCGTGCCGACGCGCTGCTGGCCGAGCGACTGCCGGATCATCCCGACGACACCCGGTTGTTGCGTGGGCTGTGGTCGCGGTCGTCGGGCGAGGTGCTGCTGCAAGAGGGCGAGCGCGGGCGCACGACGATCGTCGCGCGGGCGGCCGCGTGGCTCGAGGATCTCATCCACCGCAAGGAGCTCGACGCTCGCACGGCCGCGCTGCTGTTCGATGGGCTCGCGTCGCTGGTGGTGGTCGAGCTCGACGAGCAGGCCGCGGCCACGCTGCTGCGCCAGCGCGCCGAGGCCCACGTGCGGGACACCGAGCTGTTCGCGGCGCTGCTGCAGCTGCTCGAGGCGAGGCGGCGGTGGCCGGAGATGCTGAGCTTGCTCGCGCGCGCGGCCGAGCTCGAGCTGCCGCCGGCCGATCGACCCGACGCGTGGTTGGCGATCGCCGAGGCGGCCGAGCGCGACGGCGACGAGCTCAGCGAGGCGCGGGCGCGCGAGCGGGCCGGCGAGCTGCTGTTCGAGCGCGAGCGCGAGCGCGACGAGCAGGCGGCCGCGCGGGCGATCGAGCAGCTCGGGCGCGCGCTCGAGCTGGAGCCCGATCACGCCGCCCTGCGCTGGCGGCTGGGACTCGCGCTGCACGAGCTCGGCCGCGCGCGCGAGGCCTTCGAGCACCTGCTGGTGATCTGGGAGCGCGAGCAGTGGTCGCAGGCGGGCATCGAGATCGGCGAGCTCGCGCTGCGCAGCGGCGAGCTGGCGGCGCAGCTCGGCGAGCTGCAGCGCGCGGTCGAGCTGCTCTCGACCGCCCACGCGCGCGCGGGCGCGGAGCAGCGCGAGCGTGCGACCGAGGGGCTGTTCGCGGCCTTGCTCGCGCTCGACCGGCGCGAGGAGGCGGTCAGTCTCGCGAGCGCGCGCGCCTCGGAGCTGCAGCCGGACGGCGCGGTCGGGTGGCTGCGTCGTGCGGCCGCGCTGGCCGAGGGTCTGCGCAAGGTCGAGCTGCTGACGCGCGCGTGCCAGCTCGCGCCGAGTGACGCGCAGCTGAGCGAGGAGCTCGAGCAGGAGCTGCGCGAGCTGGGTGATCTCGACGCGCTCGAGGGGCTGCTGCGCGAGCGCATCGATCGCTGCGCTGCGGGGGGTCGCGCCGCTGCGGGTGCGGCTCCCGAGGATCTCGACCCTGCGCTGCGCGAGAGCTGGATCGCCGCGATCGAGGCGCTGGTGGAGCTGCTCGGGCACGACCGCGCGCGCGAGCTCGACGAGCAGGACGAGGCGTTGGCCGATGCCGATCGCCAGGCCGAGATCGTCGCGCTGCACGAGCAGCTGCTCGCGCTCGCGCCGGAGCACGCCGAGGCCTTGCTGATCGTCGCGGCCGAGTACCACCGACGCGAGCGCAACGACGACGCGCTCGCGCTCTGGGCTCGCGCCGAGCCGCTGCTGGGCGACGACGATCCGCGGCTGTTCGAGGTCGCGCGACGGCTGGCCGATCGCCGCGCGAGCGACCGGCAGCTGGCCGAGGCCCACCGCCTGCTCGAGCGCGCGCTGCAGCTGCGGCCCGACGATCTCGACGCGCTCGAGCAGCGCCACGCGCTGGCCTGTGCGCTCGATCGACCGGAGCTGGTGCTGACGGCCGCTCGCGCGCTGCTCGAGCAGAGCGCCGAGCTGGACGGCCCGCGCATCGCCGAGCTGCACGGTGACGTCGCGCGGGCGCACACGCTGCTCGGCGAGCCCGAGGCTGCGATCGCTGCGATCGAGCGGGCGGTCGAGCACGTCGAGGTCGGCTCGGCGCTGCACCGCACGCTGGTCGAGCGCTGGCTGGAACTGCTCACGCGCGTCGACGCTCGGGATCCGCTGGTCGCAGCGCGCCGCGAGCTGGCGGCCCGCACCGAGCTGCGCCGCGCGCTGGGGTCCTCGCTCGATCGCGCGGAGTCGCTGCGCGAGTGGGATCTCTTGGTCACGCTCGGCGAGCTCGACCGCGCGAGCGAGCTGCTCGAGCTGTTGTTGATCGCGGCGCCGGACAGCGAGGATCTGCGCGCGCGCCTGCGGGGGCTGGACAGCGAGCGAGGCCTACGATCGCTGCGACGCGTGGTCGATGCGCTCGCGCCCGGATCGATCCGCGACGAGCTCGCGCGCGAGCTGGCCCGCAACAGTCGCGCGCTGGAGGCCGCGCGCACGACCCTCGACGCGCTCGATCGGCTCTCCGGTCAGGTCGCGGCCGAGCCCGAGATGCTCGACCTGCGGGTCTGGGCGGTGCGCAAGCTCGACCGAGTCGAGGACGAGCTGCGCGAGCTCGACTCCCTGCTCGCGCGCGCCGGCTCCGGCGAGGATCCGAGCGCCGACGGGACGTTGCTCGATCGTCTGCTGCGGGTGCTCGAGCACGACATCGATGCCTGCGCGACGCGGCTGATCGAGCTCGCAACCGGCACGCCAGCGCCGGCCGTGCGCGCGCAGGTGTGGCTGCTCGAGTCGGCGCTGACGCTGCTGCGCGAGCATGCGCCCGAGCGCACGGCGTTGGGCGTGCGAGCGCTCGCGGCCCTGCTCGATCGGATCGGTGACGCCGAGCTGCTGGTCGAGATCGATCACGACGAACGAGCCGCGCGCGAGCGCGTGGCCGAGGCGCGACGCAGCTGGCAGCAGCTCGCCGCCGCTGCGTTGGCCCACGCCGGTCGCGACCGTCGTGCGCTCGAGCAAGTGTGCGCGCTGATCGGCGTGGCCGAGCGCGCGGCCGCGGCCGCGCTGCCAGGATTCGCCGAGCTCGGCGAGATGCTGCTCGATCGCGCGACCGTCGACTTCCCCGATCACACGCCGCTGCACATGCTCGCGCGTGGACGTGGACACGCCGACCCGGGCGTGGCGCTCGAGCGGCTCGAGCGGCTGGCCGAGAGCCACCGCATGGATCCGCGTGGACGCGCGCGGCTGTACCTCGGGCTCGCGGCCACGCTGTCGGACGAGCCGGTCGAGCAGTCGCCGGAGGACTCCGGTCTGTACACGCGCGTCGACGCGGAGCTGCGACCGCGATCGCCCCGCCGCAAATTTCTGCGCGACCTCGCGGGCTACCACGCCAACGAGCCGGCGATCTTCGGCCCGCTGCGCGAGGCGCTGCGCCAGCTCGGCGCGTTCACGGAATTGTTCGCGCTGTTCGACGCGGTGGCGGCCGACGCCGAGCAGTGGCTCGAGCTGGCCGAAGACGCGGGAGCGGCCGGCGATCAGGCGGCCGAGGCCGTCGCCCGACGACGAGCCGGCAACGCGCTGTTCGAGCGCGTGATGACCGACGAGCGCAGCGGCGGCGGGCTCGGGGCCAGCACGCTCGATCGCGCGTGCGCCCAGCTGGCTCGCGCGATCGAGCTCGAGCCGGGCGACGCCAAGACCGAGTACGAGTACGGCCGCGCGCTCGAGCGGGCCGGTCGGTTCGAGCAGGCGTTCGCGCTGCTGGTCGCGTTGATCGACGAGCAGCGCTACGCCGCGGCGGGCGTCGAGCTCGGCTTGCTCGCGCGGCGCTGCGGGTTGTTGGCGATCGAGATCGGCGCGAACGAGCGCGCCGCCGCGTTGCTGCGCCAGGCCTACGACGCCCTGCCCCGCCCGCGCGCACGCATCTCGGTGGCCGAGCGTCTGTTCGAGCTGTTGGTCACGCTCGCGCGCGCGCCCGAGTCGAGCGACGCGAAGTCGACCGCCGAAGCGCAGGCGCAGGCGCTCGCGCGCGAGCTGGCCGAGCTGGTCGAGGTCGAGCGCGCGCGCGCGATGAGCAGCGGCGATCCGGGCGCGCTCGCGGGCCTCGATCCGCTGCCGTGGCTCGAACGCGCGGCGCGACTGGCCAGCGACGAGCAGCAGCGGGCCGAGCTCTACGCCAAGGCCCACGCGCTCGCGCCCGACGACGAGCGGCTCGCCGACGCCTACGAAGCCAGCTTGCGCGCGATCGGTCGCAACGAGATCGACGGGGCGCTCGCGAGCTTGCTGCGCCGACGCATCGCCAACGGCTTGCAGGCAGGCGATCGCGCGCGCACGGTCGCACAGCTGGAGCGCCTGCTCGCGCTGCTCGATCCGCTCGCCAAGCTGCGCGAGCGGGTCGCGAGCGAGCCCGAGGCGCGCGAGCGGATCCGCGATCGCGCCGAGCTGCTCGAGCAGCTGCTCCGACTCGCGCCCGATCGCCTCGAGCCGCGGCTCGAGCTGGCCTCGCTGCGCCTGCTCGAAGGGGATCGCGAGGCCGCCGCCGGTCACTGGCGGATGCTCGCGCAGCGGCTGCCGATCCATGATCGTCGGTTCCTCGAGCCCGCCCGCGCGCTCGCTCGCTTCGCGATCGACTCCGGCGAGCTCGAGCAGGCGCGCGCGTGGCTCGAGCGGGCGCGGGCGATCGAGCCGGACGATCGTGCGAGCCTCGAGCAGCTGCTCGAGGTCGCCCGCGGGCTCGACGAGCCCGAGCTGGTGCTCTCGACCAGCGCGCTGCTGCTCGAGCAGACCTCGCCGCACGATCGCGCGGCGTTGCTGCGCGAGCGGGCGCGGGCCTACGAGCGACTCGAACAACCAGGCAAGGCGCTGTCCGAGATCCGCGAGGCCGCGGCCGTCAGCGAGCCAGGCTCCGACGATCACGTCGAGGCTGCCCGGCAGTGGCTGCGGCTGGCCACGCGCGACGGCGTGCGCGTGCTGCTGCGCGAGGATCAAGCCAAGGCGCAGGCCGAGGGTGAGGCCGAGGCCCGCGCGGAGCTCCGCCGCGCGCTCGGTCAGCAGCTGCCGCCGCGGGCCTACATCGCCGAGGCCGAGCTGCTGGCCGAGCGGCTCGGGCAGCGGGCGCAGGCGATCGCGCTGCTGTTCACCGGCCTCGCCCGTCACCTCGGCGACGCCGATCTGCTCGCGACCTACGAAGAGCTGTGCACGGTCGCGGGCGAGCAGCGTCGCTTCGTCGGCTCGCTCGCCGAGCTGCTCGCGACCGCGGAGTTCGAGGATCCCGGCGCGCGCGTGCGGCTCGGAGAGAAGCTCGCCCGCTCGGCCCGGGCGATCGACGATCCGCACACCTGCCTGGCCGCGCTCGAGGCCTTGCCCGGCGACGTGGCCGAGCGGCCCGAGCTGCTCGAGCTGCGCGACTGGGCGGTGCGGGGGCTCGGCGGCGTCGACGAAGAGCTCGCGCGCCTCGACGAACGGATCCTCGCGCTCGATCCCGGCGCCTCGCCGGAGCGACTGCAGACGATCGTCACTCGCATGCTGCGGCTGCTCGGCGACGCGGGCGAGCCGGTCGCAACCCGGCTGTTGGGCCTCGCCGACACGCCCGAGATCGATCCCGAGCTGGCCCGCTCGCTCGCTCGCTCGGCGCTGCGCGTCGCTCGCGAGTACGCGCCCGAGCGACTCGAGGTCGCGATCGCGGCCCTGCGCGCGAGCTTGCAGCGCGAGTCGGTCAAGGCTGTCGCCGCGCTGTGGCCGGGCGTCGAGAGCCTCGCGCTGGAGACCAACGATCTGCGTCCGCTGGTCGAGCTGCTCGCGCTCGCGCTCGCGGCCGAGCGTGAGGGCGAGGTCGGCTATGGCCGCCGCGCCGATCGTCTGGCCAGCGCCGCGCTTCGGCTCGCGCCTGGTGATCCCTCGCTGCACGAGCAGCTGCTCGCGCGCGTGGACTGGCGCGACGACGATCTCGACGGCTCGCTCGCCCGCGTGTGCGCGAGCTTGGATGGCTTCGCGCAGGAGCTCGAGCTGCGCGGGGCTGCGCTCGCGCAGATGTGGTCGGCCGCGCTCGCGCGGATCGACGCCCTGCATCGCGACGCACACCCCGAGCTCGGCGAGCGGCTGGCGGAGCTGGTGCGATCGCAAGCCGAGCTCGCGATCGACACCCGCGAGAGCTTCGACGCCCTGCTCGAGCTGCTGCGTGCGCGCGATCGCTGGGACCTCACGCTGGAGCTGCTGCTGCGCGCCGATCAACGCCACGCCAACCTCGAGCTCGCGCAGCTCGAGGCGGTCGCCGAAGCGGCTGCGGCTCGCAAAGACACCGCCACGCAGCTGCGCGCGTGCGTCGAGCTGGGCACCCGTCGCGCCGCGCAGCGGGA
>DATLLB010000625.1:0-2877 GCA_035538075.1 Enhygromyxa sp. | reverse complement strand
CCCTCGGGCGTGCTCACGAACTGGACCTTCTCGACGTCGACCTTGGCCACGAAGAATTTCATCCCGCCCTCGACGTAGGGCCGCAGGACCGGCTCGGCCCCGTCCGGGATGTTGTAGTTCTCCTGCCGCAGCCAGGTGTCGAGGCCGGTCGAGTCTTCGGCCGACAAGATCACCACCTGATACTCGCCGACCACGAACTCGGCCTCGATCGTCACGCCGTGCGAGCTCGGCCGGCCGCCGGACTCCTCCATCTTCGTCTCTTCTTTGAAGCGCCCGCGATTGGCCTGCCGACGGGCCGCGCAGGGATCCTGCTCCCAGTACTCGACCAGCCGCGGCGCGGCCAGCTTGTCGACGCGCTCGAACACCTGCTTGGGCAGGACCTTGACGTCGCCCTCCTGCAGCACGACCGGCACCGGGATCACCAGCGCGAAGTCCTCGGGCGGACCTTGATAGTCGTTTTGCATCGACAAGACCGTGCGCTTGCCGTCACGCATGAGCACGACCATCGTCGCGTCGTTGTAGAGGGCCGCGTCCGCGCCCGCGACATAGAAGCCGCAAAACGCCTCCGCGCGCTCGGGCTCACCGAGCAACAGGCCGAGTCCAATCGAGGCCGCGACTCCGAGAGTGAGCAGGCGCGTGCGAGTGTGCATGGTCAGCCTTCCTGTCGTGCGCGTCGTCGGCCGGCTCGCAGCAGGCCGAGCAGCCCGAGACCGAGCAAGCCCGCGAGCGGTCCGCCCTCGTGCTCGTCGACGCTGCACTGGCAGCCCTTCGCAGCCTCGGGCGACTTGGCCTCGGGCGACTTGGCCGGCTTGTCGGCCTGCTTGTCGGGCTGCGTGTCGGGCTGCTTGTCCGATTGCGGTTGCCGATTGGGGACCGGATCGGCCGGTGGCGTGCCGGCGAGCTTCAGCGTCTCATGAGCGGCAGCGCTCACGTAGGTGGCCAGCTCCGCGTCGCGGGGCGCAAACGCGAGCTCGCGCGCGACCGCAGGCGGCTTCGACGACGAGCCGCTCGGCGGCCCGCCCCACGAGTCCCACAGCGGATCCTTGCACTGCACGTCGCCCTCCCAGAAGTGCAGGATCGCATAGCGGGCCTGAAACGCGTTGTAGCCCCCGACCTGCTCGACGACCTGCGGATCGAGCTTGCCGCGATCGTGCGGAGTCCCGCGACCGCCGACGATCGGCTTGGCCTCCTCGAACACGAGATCCTCGCCGAGCGAGTCCTTGTCGTAGCGCGCATGCAGGCGGGTGAGCACGAACTCACTCTGCATCCGCCACTCGAGATCCTCGGCGCCCGACTTCAAGCTGCCCTGCTCGTCGAACGACTCGGCGTAGCGCGGCAGCACGTTGGCCCCGAGCGTGACCAGCTCGGCGAAGGTCATCGGCTCGTCCGGGCACGGATCGCAGCTGCCGGCCGCCCACGCGTACTCGGTGACGATGGCCTTGGGCGTCTGCGCGAGCGTGTGGTCGAACAGCGAGACGTAGAATTCGCCGAAGTGCTCGCGGGTCTGATCCTTGACCACCAAGTTGGTCGGGATCGTGACATTCGGGTAGTTGGCGGCCTGGTAGCGCTGCGGCGCGAGGATGTGAATCAACAGATCCTGCGGCCCGCGGGCGTTGATCAGCCCGAGCCGGACCGGCAGCGAGAATTCCTCGCTGTCGTAGTGAAAGCGCAGCGGTGAGAGCAGCGCCCGCTTGCCGCCGTCGGGCTTGCTGACGAACTGGACCTTCTCGATGTCGACCTTGGCGACGAAGAATTTCATCCCGCCTTCGACGTAGGGTCGCAGCACCGGCTCGGCGCCCTCGGGGATGTTGTACTTCTCTTGCCGCAGCCAGGTGTCGAGCCCGGTCGAGTCCTGCGCGGAGAGGATCACGACCTGGTATTCGCCGACTTCGAATTGTGCCTCGATCTTGACGCCGGTCTCCGGGTCGACCGGGCTCGGGGCCGGGATCGCGCCGTTCCCCTCTGCGGATTTCGTCGTCTCGAGCTGAATGCGGGCCTGGCAGGGATCCTCCTCCCAGTATTCGACCAAGCGCGGCGCCGCCAGCCGATCGATGCGCTCGAACACATCCTTGGCCAGCGTCTTGACGTCGTCCTCCTGCAGCACGACGGGCACCGGGATCACCAGCGCGAAGTCCTCGGGCGGGCCCTGGTAGTCGTTCTGCATGGCCAGAACCGTGCGCTTGCCGTCGCGCATGAGCACGACCATGGTCGCGTCGTTGTAGAGCGAGGCGTCGGCTCCGGCCACATAGAAGCCACAGAAGGCGTCGACTAGACGCGGGGTCGTGCACAAGCCGAGCGCCAGCGCGAGCGCGACCCCAGCACGAATGGACGACTTCATCGTCCATCCCTCCGCCGACGAATGCCCACTGCGCCGAGCAGCGCGAGCAGGGCCAGACCCACGGCGCCGACGCGGCCTTCAGAATTGAGCGAGCCAGGATCGGCGGAGCAGTGCGCACAGCCGCCTTGCTTGCCGCCACCGTCATCATTGCCGCCGTCATCATTGCCGCCGAGCCCCGTGCGGGGATCCGGCAGCGGCGGCTCGATCGGCCCCTTCGGCAGCGGCCCGACATCCTCCTCGATGCGCTTGGCCCCGCCCTCGGTCACATAGTCGGCGAGCACGGCCCCGCGCTGCACGAACGCGAGATCCTGGGCGGCGATCGGCTGCGAAGTCGCGCCCTGAGCCGCGACCTCCGGCCACGGACCGCCCCAGATGCCGCGCTGCGGATTGTCGCAGTTGATCGGCCCGGTCCACTCGTGGCGGATGATGTAGCGGGCCTGAAAATTGTTGTACCCGCCGGGCTCCTCGATCGCGCCGCGCTCGAGCTGGCCGTCCTGCTGCATGAACTCGCGGCCGCCAACGATCGCCGGGGCAGCCTG
>DATLLB010000624.1:0-4989 GCA_035538075.1 Enhygromyxa sp. | reverse complement strand
GCCCGCCCGCGGTGCCCCCAGATCGGGTGCGGCTCTTGGCAGCTCTGGTCGGCCAGCTTGTTGGCGGCGTCGGAGGTCGTGATGCCCTCGCGCTTCGACAGCTCGAGGATCCGCTTGGTCACCACGAACACCGCGTTGTCCCAGTCGCGCGAGAAGTGCCGATCGATCGCCGGATCGTCGGGCAGGTTGCCGTATTGCTCGTTGGCGCAGTTGACGATGCCCATGCGGTTGGCGACGAAGTCGGGCACGTAGAGGATGCCGCGCTCGGCCAGCGCTCGGTCGTCGCGGCGATCGTCGAGCAGCTGGTTGTTGGCCGCACCGCAGACAATCGGCGCGGCGATCAGCGGGATGGTCTCGGGCCGCAGCACGCCGCCGAGCGCGTTGGGGGCGAACACGTCGCAGGGCTCGCTGAAGATCGACACGTCGTCGGGGCTCGACTGGCGGATCTCGACCGGCTTGCCGGCGAAGCGATCGCGCAGCATGGCGCAGCGCTCGGGTGAGATCTCGGTTGCGATCACGCGGCCGATGTCGCGAGCGAGCAGCTCCTCGATCATGTAGGTCGCGACGTTGCCGGCACCCTGCATCGCCACGGTCTTGCCGGCCAGGCTGCCGTCGCCGCGGTAATCGAGCGCGCCCTCCATCGCGCTCACGACTCCGTGCGCGGTCGCGGGCGAGGGGTTGCCGGAGCCGCCGACGGCCGGCGGGATCGAGATCGAGAAGCGCGTGGTCTCGAAGATCGAGCCGATGTCCTCGGGCGTGGTGCCGACATCCTCGGCGGTGATGTAGACGCCGCGCAGCGAGGTCGTGAACGCGCCGTACTCGCGATAGAGCGTGCGTCGGTAGGCCGGATCACGAAAGCGGTCGCCGGGCTGCCGTGCGATGATGCCCTTGCCGCCGCCCCACCACAGACCCGCGAGGCCGTTCTTGCGGCTCATGCCGAGCGAGAGTCGCAGGCCGTCGCGCACCAGCGACTCGAGCGTGGCGTAGGGCCAGTGACGCAGACCGCCGGCCGCCTGGCCGCGCACGGTCGAGTGCACGAAGGCGCTGAACAGCGCGCCGGTCTCCGGGCCCACGGCGAAGAACAAGCCCTCGTGCTGATGGAAGTCGCGTTGATCGGCGGCGAGCCACTCGGCCAGCTCGGCCAGCCACGGCGCGCTCGGGATCACGCGCTGCGAGGCCGGATCCGTGATCAGGTACGCCCGACCTCCGTGGGCGAGAAGCTGTTCGATGAAGACTTGCGGATCGGCGTCCAGCAAACGGCTCACGCCGAGAATCTAGCAAGCCCACGCGCTTGGTCGGACGGTCGCCGATGTGCGTCTAGCGGGCGTAGTGGCGTTCACGGCCGCTGTCAGCGCGCGCAAACTCAGCCGCGGAGCGGCGTGCAGACAAACTCAGCACCACGCGTAGCTCTGGATCGCGATCCAGCGCCCCGGCAGCGCGAGCAGATAGAGCGCGCCGCCGCAGCAGGTCAGCGAGCGCTCACAATCTACTTCGTGGAGCTCGGCGTCGGCGAGCAACGGCGCGAGGCAAGGCCGCAGGTCCTCGGTCACGAACAGATGCTGCGAGTCGCTGAGGTAGCCCACGTAGTGCGCGAAGAACTGCGCGACCCCGTCCGCAATCCTGATCGCGAGCGCAGCCGAATTGGCCGGACGCGTCGGTGTCAGCTTCGGCGGATCGATGAGCTCACCGTGATCGCCAACGCGGTCGTGAACCTGCAACCCGCGTGGGCTGTTGAGATCCGCGCGACGGAGCAAGCGGTCGATCACGAGCTGAGCGTCCGCGCTCGACGGGGCGTCCTCATCGACGACGATCGCCAAGCCGGTGTGCACCATGTGCTCGGCACCGAGCAGCGTGCACACCGACGCGAGCACGCGCAGCGCATCGACGATCTCGAGCTCGACCTCTCGCTCGAGATCGAAGCGCCACCGCAAGTGGTCCTCGATCTGCGCGGCGACATCCGGCGCGTAGGCGTGGGCCCACAGCTCGAGCAGGTTGAACAGCTGCTGTCGCGCTTGCGGGCTGGCCTCGGCGATCAGCGTGGCCGCGAGCGCACGGCAGCGCGCGTCGACATCCTCGTTGGTCCACAGATCGATGCTGGCGAAGCACCGCGCCCAGCCGCTCAGATCGCGATAGTCGACGTCCGCGAGCAGCCCCGAGCCGGGCTCGAAGCAGCCGAGCACATCGCTGACCGGGACGCTGAGCGGCGCCAACAGGAGCTGGGGCAGGGCGTAGTCCCAAAACTCGGAGTTGGGCACCAAGGCGGACATCGAGCTCAGCCGTCCGACCAACCGGCGAGCATCTTGATGTTCAAGCGGCTGAGCCCGTTGACGGTCTCGAGGTTCTTCTCGAGCACGCCCTCCTTGCCCGCGTTGTCGAGCATGCGAGTGCGTCGGCTGTTCTTGGGGTCCTCGAGCCGGGCCTTGTAGTCGGCGAGCGGCTGGACCTGGTAGTTCCACAGCGCGTCGGCGTGCACCCACTTGTCCGAGTAGATCGTGCGCAGCACGACCGACGAATCGGTGATCGGCAGCGCCTTGATGTTCGATCGGTATTGCGCGGTGTAGTCGTAGTACTCCTCGGCGTTCGAGAGGTACAGGACGCTCACCGGCAGGCCGAGACCCTCGGCCGCCTTGGCGATCGTCTGCAGCGTGTTGGGCCCGGTCAGGTCGCCGACCAGATGGCGGATGCGATCGCTCTGGTAGAGCTTGCGGACGTGCGCGTAGTAGTCGGGGTTCGACAGCCAGCTGGTGTTCACGCCGTCCTGGTCGCGGTTGATGACGTTGTCGAGGTGCAGGTAGACGGTCTCGCGCGCGGCCTTCCAGCTCATCACGATCTGCTTGAGCCGCTCGGCGCTGACCTGGTCCTTCAGCGCCTCCTCGATCAGCGCGGCCGACGAGTCGGCGTTCTTGGCCAAGAACCGATCGAACAGCGCCTGCGGCGTCTCGGAGGCCTCGATCAGCACCTCGTAGGCGCGATGCAGCTCGGTGATGCGCCAGTCGAGGTCCATCAAGAACGCGTACTCGGCCTTGGCCACCGCCATCAGCGTGTAGTTCTGATCGGCGGCCACGCCGACGTAGATGCCTCGCTTGTCGGCGATGTACGGGAACCACACGTCGTGGCGCCGCTCGTTGGTCTTCACGTAGTGCTCGGGCGTGTTGATGCGCTGCTCCTCGTCGCCGGCGAGCATGATGGCGCGCTGCTCGGCGCTGACCGGCCCCCACGGATCGACCTCGACCGGCTCGGGCTCCGGCTCAGGCTGCGCATCGGTGAGCTTGGGATCGGCGCTCGCGTCGTCGGGCTTGGGCTCGGGCTTCGGCCCTTCGGCCGGGGGCTCGACCGCGGCATTGGTCTCGGGTGGGGTGCCACCACAGGCGCTCGAGGTGCCGAGCGAGAACAGAGCGAGGAGGGTCCAGAGGCGCGATGCGGTCCGGGGCGACGACATTGGGCCGGAGTCTAAACAGATGCCTAGCGGTCCGCGAGTTTGTCGATGACTTGCGTCCCGTCCTTGGCGCTTGAACCGGCCGAAGCATTGGAATAGAAACCCGCCGGGGTGAATTCGGGCGGCCCGGTCGCCAAGGGGGCGGGCAGCCCCGTGGCGATCCCTCGGCGTCCCCAGCGAGCGAGCGAAACAATGACGACATCGGCTCCGGTGACCATTCGGGCGAACTCGGTTTCGAAGGTCTACGGCGACTTCGTCGCCGTCCGTGACCTCTCTTTCGAAGTCCGCAAGGGGACGGTGGCGGCGTTCCTCGGTCCCAACGGCGCGGGCAAGTCGACGACCATGAAGATCCTGACCGGCTATCTCTCGCCGAGCTCGGGATCGGTCGAGCTGCTCGGCAAGAACCCTGGCGCTCCGGACTCACGGATCGAGCTGGCCCGACGGCTGGGCTACCTGCCGGAGAATGGCCCGCTCTACCTGGACATGACTCCGCGCGAGCTGCTCGAGTTCTTCGGCGAGGTTCGCAAGCTCGGCGACATGGACAAGGCGATCTCTCGCGTGGTCGAGCAGTGCGCCCTCGGGGAGGTGCTCGACAAGCCGATCGGCAAGCTCTCGAAGGGCTTTCGCCAGCGCGTCGGGATGGCCCAGGCGCTGCTCTCGGATCCCGACGTGCTGATCCTCGACGAGCCGACCTCGGGCCTCGATCCCTTGCAGATTCGCGAGGTTCGCGGGCTGATCCGCGAGCTCGGCCAGCAAAAGACCATCCTGCTCTCGACCCACATCTTGCAGGAGGTCGAGGCCGTGGCCGACACGGTCTTGATGATTCACGAAGGACGGCTCGTGTTCGACGGCACCGTCGCGGAGCTCACGGAGGGCGGCTCGATCGAGTCGCGCTTCTACGAGCTGGCGGCGGGCAGCGCCGGCAAGCCTTCCCAACAGCCTTACCGCCGCGGCGCGGCTGACCAAGGAGAAGCCTGATGGGCATCGATTGGAGTGTCATCCGGGCGATCGCCCGGCGCGAGCTCGGCAGTTACCTCGGTAACCCGGCCGGCTACGTGTTCCTGACCCTGTTCATCGCGGCGACCGGCGCAGGGGCGTTCCTGCAGGCCGGGTTCTTCGCCCGCAACCTCGCCGACCTCGCGCTGCTCAACAAGGTGATGCCGGCGATCCTGATGCTGTTCGTGCCGGCGGTGACCATGAACGTGTGGGCCGAGGAGCGGCGGCGCGGGACCGACGAGCTGCTGCTGACCTTGCCCGTGCGCGACATCGAGGTGGTGCTCGGCAAGTACCTCGGCGCGCTCGGGGTCTACACGGTCGGCCTCTTGTTCGCGCTCGCGCACGTGGTCGTGCTCTCGCGGCTCGGCGATCCCGATCTCGGCCTGATGTTCGCGACCTACCTCGGCTACTGGCTGGTCGGGGTCGCGTTCGTGGCGGTCGGGCTGCTGGCCTCGATGTTCAGCGCCAACGCGACGGTCGCGTTCATCCTCGGCGCGCTCGGCTGCGCCGGTCTGGTGTTCGCCGGCACTGCGCCGTGGGCCGACGGGATCGTCGGC
>DATLLB010000623.1:0-4432 GCA_035538075.1 Enhygromyxa sp. | reverse complement strand
GTCCAGCCCTCGCGGGCGAAGCGATCGAGCACGAACGTGGTGTTCTGCCCATAGACGCGACCTTCGGGCCCGACGGCGCGGGCGAGCAGCTCGCTGGTGTATCCGAAGCCCGCGCCGAGGTCGGCGACCTTCATCCCCGGTTCGAGGCGCAAGAACTCGAGCAGCTCGACCGGCTTGCGACGGAGGTCAGACTCGCGATCGGCCGCGTCACGATCCGCGGCGGCGACGATCGCTGCTGCGTCAACGCCCACGGACGCAGGCTCGACCGGCTCTTCAGCGCTGGGTGCTGTGATCGGCTCGGCGCTCGGCTGTGCACAGGCGAGCACCAGGATCGAGGCGAGCGAGAGCGAGGACGCGAGCGCACGGGCCATCGCCGGAGATTGTAGACCAACTCCAGCGAGCGCCTGTCGACCGTGCGCTTCGGTGCTAATCGATGAAGGCACTCGAAGCAATTCGTCACCAGATATCATGATTACCCGACGCGCTTTGATGGTTGGGCCTGGGCTGGCGCTCGCGCTGGCCTCGACCCTGACGAGTCCCTCGACCGCGCGAGCCTACGGGTTCGATGACGCGGAGCAGGCCTATCAGTACGCCTACCTGGCCACGCCGATCGCCCTGGAGGGCCGCATCGTCGACGAGCAAGGGCTCCCGCTCGACGGCGCGCAGCTGCGGCTGATCGGCTGGGGCGAGGCTGCGATCAACGACGGCGAGGCGACCACCAGCTGGTTTGGCGGCGGCTTCAGCCTGCCGGATCTCGCCCGTCGCAACGTGCTGCTCGAAGTCAGCCTCGACGGCTACTACACGGAGATCATCCCCGTCGAGCTGCAGCGCACGCTCGACGAGGACGTGCTGGAGCTGCCGGAGATCGAGCTGGTCGCCCAACGAGAGGGCCGCGTGCGCCTGACCTTCGCCGGCGACGCGATGTTCGGGCGCCGCATGTTCGACGACGGCGTGCTCGCCCAGGACACGCTCGCGGACGATACCGAGGCTTTGTTTCAGTACGTGGAGCCGCTGCTGTGGGCCGACGATCACACCGCGATCAACCTCGAGTCGCCGGTCACCGATCGCCTGTGGACGCCGCACCCGAAGAAGACCTTCGTGTTCAACAGCTTTCCGGCCAGCGCGACGGTGCTGCCCGGCGTCGGCGTCGACTCGGTCAGCCTCGGCAACAACCACGTCTACGACTACCTCGCGCTCGGGCTGCTCGACACGCTCCAGCACCTCGACGCGGTCGGGCTGCCGCACTACGGCGCGGGCCATGACGCCAGCGACGCGGCCGCGTCGGCGTATCGACCGACGATCAACGGCGTGGCGCTGGCGATGCAGGGCTTCTCCGACATCAGCGGCAGCTCGCATGGCGTCGACGCGCTGAAGCTGGTCGCGCTCGACGTCCCGAACAAGCCGGGCGCGCTGCACTCGACGCCCGCGCTGCTCCAGCAGTTCCTCGCCAGCGAGGTCGGTGCCGGTCGCGTCGCGATCCCGATCATTCACGGCGGCATCGAGTACGCGCCGACGCAGAGCGAGGAGATGTACGAGGATCTCGGGCGCGCGGTCGAGCATGGCGCCGCGCTGGTCATCGCTCACCACCCGCACGTCGTCCACGGCGTGCAGCTGATCGACGCCGGCGAGGGCCCGCGCTTCGTGTTCGGCTCGCTCGGCAACTTCGTGTTCGACCAGGAGATCTTCGAGACGCTGCGCTCCTACTTCGCGGTCGTCGACATCACCGAGACCGGCGACGGTGCCACGGTCGATCGCGTGCGGCTGGTGCCGATGGTGCGCGACGACTACAGCCCGCGCCTGCTGGTCGGTGACGCGGTCGCCAAGCATGGCCGTCACGTCGCGCACCTCTCGGTCGCGGAGGCGGACGAGTCGGGCTTCGTGCCCGCGCTGGTGTTCGCCGAGGGCGGCCGCCTGGTGGTCGCGGCCGACGAGAGCGAGCTTGCGATCACCGATCTGATCGACGAGCGCCAGCTCGCGCTGAACGACAAGCAGACCGGTCCGATCGCGCTCGAGCGATTCACCTCGACCGACGCGCTCGCGGCCCTGGCCAGCGACAGCAAGGCCAACTGCCAGCTCGGCCGCGACCTGCTCGAGATCGGCGACTTCGAGGATCCCGACGTCGACGGCGGCTACCTCGAGGGCGACGGCTGGCTGCCGTCCAAGCACCGCTACCTGCAGGGTATCGACGTCCACTCGGGCACCGCCGCCGCGGTGCTGCTGCGCCGCTCGAGCAGCAAGTCAGCGGTCACGCTGCGCATGGCTCGGCGGCTGGCCGTGCGCGCGGGTCGGCAGATCACCATTCATGGCTGGCATGCGGCCGACAACGCCGGGCTGATCCTCGCGAGCGTGCGCTGGCGCAGCGCGGGCGGCTCGACGATCGGGTACGACAGCACCTACGCCAACATCGACAAGACCTTCGACTGGTCGAGCTTCGCGTTCGATCTGAAGGTCCCGGGTGGCGCCGCCTCGATGGAGGTCGAGTTCCACCTCTATCCGCCCAAGTCCGGCGAAGCTCGGCTGCTGCTCGACGATCTCGCCTACATCGAGTGGACGCCCAAGCCGATCGTCGTCGACGCGAAGGGCGTCGAGATCGCGAGCCCCAACGCCTGGGACTTCGTGCGCTGCGAAGCGGCCAAACCCAAGCAGTCGCTCGAGCTGACGCTCACCCACCGCGTGTACTCGCTCAGCGAGTGACTTCGAGCCGGTAGTTGCTGCAGGTGTCGGCGTTCTGCGTGCGGAACACCCGGACCCAGACGGTATCCGGCCAGATCACGTTCTCGGCGTACGCGAGCTGCTCGACGCCGCCGGGATCGAGATCGTTGAAGGTCCACTCGAGCAGCGGCGGCGCGTTGGAGCCGAACTCCGCCGCGAGTCCCTGACCGTAGGCCTGCGCCCCGCAGTCGCGGTAGACCTCGAAGCGATAGTCGCCGCCCTGGTTGAGCTCGAAGCTGATGGTCGGCATGCCGGCGGCCGGGCGCGGGTTGTTGGCGTCGACCGGGAACTCGAAGCGGTACCAGTCTTCGGCGCCGTTGCCCTGGCCGTTGTCGGTGGCCGAGATGCCGCCGAGCGGCAGATCGGCGAGCGCCTCACCGAACGCGATCGGGCCCTTGATGCCGTCCGACTGCCCGCAGCTGGTGCCGACCGTTCCATCCGGGGTCGTGCAGGCGGGCTCGCCATCGCCGTCGCCGTCGCCCGAGGTCGGATCGCCGTCGCCGTCGCCCTCCTCGCCATCGCCGTCGCCGTCACCCGAGGTCGGATCGCCGTCGCCGTCACCGCTGGTCGGGTCACCGTCGCCGTCGCCTTCCATGTCGTTGCCGCCGCTCTCCGAGGCGGTGCCGCTCTCGTCACCCATGTCACCCGAGGTGAACATCGGCAGGTCATCGCGGTCGCCGTCGCTCGAACAGCTCGACAACAACGGGATGGCAGACACGAGCAGGACGGGGACGACGAGGCGGTGTGCAGGCATCGGCTTCCAAAGGGCTAAGAGACCGGTCGAGCCTATCATGAGCCGCGCGGTATCGCGTAGTCCCTGCTGGAATTCAGAGGTAGTCGTCGCGCAAGGGCCGCTACGGTCGCTCGTGGGCCATGATAGCGTTGCGACCCGTGGCCCTGCTCGTAGCCCATCGCAGCGACGCTGCGCTCGAGCGCGAGGCGGTGATGGGGTTGATCGCGTCGCTGCGCCGACGAGGCCACCTGGTCGCGCACACCGATGGGGCCACGCCGATCGACGTCGAGCGCGCGGCCGAGGGCGCCGATCACATCTTGTTGATCGATCCTCGTCGCTGGTGGCCGCGCGCGTCGGAGCTCGGCGGCTGGGAGCATCGGCTGCGCGAGCGACTCGAGCTGTGCACGGCCAACGCGATCGAGCAGTTCGCCGTGGTCGCCGTGGACCGAGGCGCGCCGCTTCGCGGACCGCTCGGTGGGCTGCCTCGCTTCGCGCTGCCGGCCGAGTGGGAGCGCTTGCTCGAGCACGTGGCGCGACCGGGAAAACCGCTCGAGCGGCTGCGCAGCACGGGCCCGCTGCACGAGCCGCGGCCGTTCGTTCCGGGGCTCGCCCTCGATCGCGCGATTGATCAGGCGATCGCCGACGCGCCGAGCCGCACGGTGTGGATCCGCGGAGGCATCGGCACGGGCAAGACCGTGTTGCTGCGCAGCCTGGTCGGCCGTCGCGACCCGCAGGCGACCGTGCTGCACGTGGCCCGGCCCGGGATCGCGGCGACGCTGCGCCCGAGCGCGGTGCTCGAGCGGCTCGACCGTGCGCGCGCGTCCGCGAGGCCGGTGCTGCTCGCGATCGACAGCCTCGAGCAACTGCTCGATCCCACCGACGTGACCACGCCCGAGCCGGAGCGATGGCGCTTCGCCGCGCTGCTCGCAGACGAGCTGCCGAGCGGGCGACTGGTGGCGACCACGGTGAGCCCGCTCGCGCCGGGGC
>DATLLB010000622.1:0-8034 GCA_035538075.1 Enhygromyxa sp. | reverse complement strand
GCGCGTCACTGCGGGTTGATCACCTCGAGCTTGAGCCCGCCCGGGTAGCCGTAGCTGGTCGCCTCGGTGTAGCCGACCTGAATGATGCCGAACGGCTGATCCGAATTGGCAAAGTGAGCGCCCTCGCCGACCGAACGATCGGCGACCTCGTAATTGCCGACCGTGTAGTAGCTGTTGTTGGGCACCAGCACGTCGTCGACGTAGACATCGCCGCCGCCGGCCGGCCGGATGATCTGCACGTAGTGCACGTCGTAGCCGGTGCCGGTCACGAACGCGTAGGCGTCGAGGTATTGCTCGGTCGGGACCGCCTGGATCATCGACGGATCACCAGTCCCGCCGCCGCCGGTCTGGCCCTCGAGGTACTGCACGGGCAAGAACGGGCCATCGCCGGTGAACACGAAGCTGTGGTTGGGCGCGACGTTGGCCTGGAACTGGTGGAACTGGCCCTTGTTGAGCACGACCGGGAAGCCCGGCTGCGCAGGCGTGGTGCTGATGGTCACGCCGTCCTCACCGGCGTACACGCGCCAGTGGTACTTCTCGTTGCCGCGCTGCGGCGCGTGGGCGCCGACGTACTCCTCGCCCCAGTACTCGAGCGGGAGCATGGCCTCCTCGATGTGATCGCAATAGTAGGTGGAGCCGTTGGGCACGTTGGCGCACTCGGTCGCGCCGACCAGGTGCAGCGGCTGCGTGGCGCTCACGACGGTGCCCGAGAGGTCGCCGCCCTGCTGCTGAGCGACGACGACGTTCATCATCTGGTAGCGGTTGAGGTTGAGCTGCGCGGAGGCGTTGGCGGCCAGCGCAGGGATCCCGCCACCGCCCGCGGTCGCGGCCTTGACCGTGAAGTCGACGGTGGTGTTGTCGGTGATCGCAATCGCGGTGAAGTAGCTCGGGTACGGGCCGATCAAGGCCTGATAGGAGCTGACCACGTAGTTGCCGGTCAGCGCGTGCTCGGGCAGCAACATCGAGGCGTCGTTGGTGAAGGTCGCACCGATCGGCGAGTGCTGGTACGCGACCACCGGGCGGCTGGTCTCGAGCCGGTACACGCCGCCCTGCCGAACGGTGGTGATGCTGTCGATCTCGGGCTGCGTGAGCACCCAGGTGTAGGTGCCCTCGGGCGGGATCACGACCGCGGCACCCTGAGCTTGCTCGGCGTTGCCGTTGACCGGCACGAAGTAGAGCTGCGCGGTCACGGGCTTGTCGCCCGAGATGTTGCCGGCGATCAGCGAGTCGTGCTGCGCGGGATCGTTGAGGTTGCTGTAGTGGTTGTCCATCTTGGTGGCGAAGAAGGAGCAACCGACCGAGCTCGGGTTGGCCTGGATCAGGTCGCACTCGGACACGCAGGCACCGGCCGAGCAGACCGTGTCGGCGTCGCAGGGCACCGGGTCGCCGTATTGCGTGCCGTCGTCCACACAGGTCTGGTAGGCGTCCTGGCCGGCGCAGACGACCGCACCCGGATTGCAGAAGGGCGGCGGATCGCCGTCGCCATCGCCATCACCGTCGCCATCGCCGTCGCCGTCACCATCGCCGGTCGACGGGTCGCCGTCGCCATCCCCATCACCGGTGGTGGGATCGCCGTCGCCATCGCCGTCGCCGGTGGTCGGATCACCGTCGCCGTCACCATCGCCGTCGCCGTCGCCGGTGTCGGCGCTGGTGCCCGACTCGTCGTCGCCGTCGCCATCGCCCGACAGGCTGGTGCTGTCGTTCAGGTCATCGCCGCTTTCGATCGGGCCCGAGCTCTCGTCAGCACAGGCGATCACCAAAGGAAGAGTCAAGAAAACCGAGTGCTTCAGGGGGTTCGCATTGTTGCGATCGGAGCAAGGCGGCGGTCTTTCGTCCAGTGCGATCACACCGGGCGGAATCGCGCGGTCGCCGTAAGCTGGCCGTAAAACTGCAAGCCCAGGTTGGGATTTGCTCAGCAGAGTGAAAACAATCCCCGGGCTCGGGCGTCAACCGGGCCGCGATGGGCTTTCGCAAGACCTTGCTCCCAGTCTCCCTCCTCTGTCTCGTTGCCCTGAGTGCCCAAGCCAAGGTGCTGTTGGACGTCCAGGCCTTCGAGATGCCGATTGATAGTATGGGCTTCGGCGGTGGGGTTGGATTTGGAATACCGCTGTTTCAGCTCGACGATGTGCCGCTGGGCGAGACCCAAGCGCCTGGCACTGCGCCGCACGTCGGGAGTCACGGCGGGACGATCGCGGTGGATGCCCACGGTGTCCTGGTGCTCGACCGCGACTCCGGCAAGCTCGTTCGCACCAATGAGAATGGTGACCAGCTCGCCACCCTGACCTTCGGGTCATGGGCTGGCGAGCTGGTTCGCGATGGCAACAGCGAGTTCGCGTATGTGGCCGACCGCACAGCGAACCGCGTGGTCCGCATCCGCGCGGGCGAGCAGCTCGAGGTCGTCGACCGGGCCACGGTCACCGAGCCGCACGGGCTGGCGCTGAGCCCCGACGGCAAGACGCTCTACGTGACCTCGGTCGCCGACCACGAGCTGGTCGCGCTCGACACCGAGACCATGCACCCGCGCTGGCGGGTGGAGCTGGCCGCCGAGCCGCGCGGGGTCGCGGTCTCGGCCAGCGGCAAGCAGGCGATCGTCGGATTCCTGACCACGGGCGCGCTGGCCAGCGTCGAGCTCGGGACCAACCCCAACGTCAGCTACATCAGCCTCGATCCGGCTCAGCGCGTGGCCGATCCGTTCTCGGGCATGGACCCGCTGGCGATCGCCGCCCAGGTGCCGACCACTGGCACGCCCTCGATCGCCGACACCAAGGACATCGGGCTTCGCTTCGCTCGCAACACCTACTCGGTCGGCTTCATCGGTGACGACATCGCGATCGCGCCGCACCAGCTGAGCGCGCCGCATCTGCCCAGCGGCGGTGGTGAGGATGTCGGCACTTATGGTGGTGGCGGTGGCTTCACGGCCCCGATCACCCATCGCCTGGCGATGGTCGACTCCGAGGACAGCTTCGCGCCCAAGACCGCGTTCGCGCAGCTCGGCCTCCACCAGCCGCGCGCGCTCGCCTACGACGCGGGCACCGACACGCTGTACCTGGCCGGCTACGGCAACGATCAGATCATGGCGGTCGCCGATGCCTCGCAGGCGACGATCCACATGAGCTGGTCGACGGTCGTGACCAGCAGCGGCAGCAGCTGTGGGCCCGACGGCTTGGCGATCTCGGGCGACTCGCTGTTCGTCCACTGCGAGCTCGATCGCAACGTGGTCCGCTTCGATCTCACCACCGTGCAGTCGCTGGCCATGCCCACGCTCGCGCACGTCGGGCAGGAGCTCGCGCCCAGCACTCGCTCCGAGGCGGCGCAGCGCGGCGCCGAGCTGTTCCGTCGCGGGGAGGATCCGCGCGTGTCGGTCGGCGGGTTCATGGCCTGCGGCAGCTGCCACACCGAGGGCCGCACCGACGGCCTCTCGTGGCGCATCGAGGGTCACAATCTCCAGACGCCGCTGCTCGCCGGTCGCGTCGCGGGCTCGCACCCGTTCAAGTGGGACGGCAAGGACAAGGATCTGCCGACCAGCTTGACCAACACCGTCGGTCGGCTCGGCGGCTCGGGGCTCTCGCCGCAGGAGGTTCAGGATCTCCAGGCGTTCCTCGAGGGTCTGCCGCAGCCGGTCGCGCCCTCGGCCGCCAACGCCGACTCGATCGCGCGCGGCAAGACGCTGTTCGAGAGCGAGGAGACGGCCTGCTCCGCTTGCCACACCGGGCCCGCGCTCGCCGACGGTGTGCAGCACGACCTCGCCACCAACATCGGCAATGTCGATACGCCCTCGCTGATCGGCCTCGCCCACACTGCGCCCTACTATCACGACGGCAGCGCTCGCACGCTGCGGGCGCTGCTGACCGACAAGGGCAGCATCCACGACATGGGTCAGACCGCCCACTTGAGCGACGCGGAGATCGGCGATCTGATCGCCTACCTCGAGACGCTGTAGCGCTCGGCGTCAGTCGTGGTGGATCTCCACCAGCGCGTCGGCGTGCGGACGCAAGAACGCCGACGCGCGCACGCGGGCGAGGCATGCCGCCACCGCCGCCGCATCCGGCCGTTTCGAGCGCGCCGCGATGTCGAGCCCGGCCGGGGTGAACAAGGTCTTGCTGAAGTAGATCGCGATCAGCTCGCGATCGAAGTCGACCACGTACCACTCGCTCTTCAACAGCGCCAACAGCCCGCGACCACGCCAGGTGAAATGACACGGCAACTTCGAGTCTTGGCGGTCGACCCCGCGGATCTGCTTGGGCTTGCCGTGCTTCCGATAGATCACGAGGTCCTCGAGCTGCGAGTCCGTGATGCGTCGGTAGTTGAGGGTCGGGTGCGTGTTCTTGCCGCTGCGCCACATTGGGAACGTGGTCTGCACGACATGCCAGGTGCCGACCAGATCGTCTCCGCGCAGGTTCGGCAGCTCGAGCTCGCGGGTCAGCGCGTCCATGATCGCGGCGACGCTAGCACGACCGTTTCGGTACTGGGCCGGCCTGGCTTACGCTCGGCCGCGAGCCGGAGAACACCATGATGCGACACTTGCCACGCGTCCTCTCGTTGCTGGGTTTGCTGGTGCTCGGTTGCAAGCCCAGCACGGACACCAATCCACCCGGCACCGACGACAGCCAAGCCAACGGCCAGGGCGAGAGCGCGGTCGAGCAACCGAGCGGTGAGAAGGTGGTGTTCGCCAGCGTCGGTGTGCCGCACGTGGCTGCGATCACGCTGATCGCGATCGATCCCTCGGGCAAGGCCGCGCTGACCCGCGACACCGCCGGAGGCGTGCGCCTGTGGCCGGCGCTCGACGGCTCGCGCGAGCCGTTGATCGTGCCGATTCGCGACCCACGAATGATGGCGCTGGGTCAGCGCGGTGAAGGTTGGACGCTCGCGCTGCTCGACGCGGCCGGTGGCGCGCGGATCGTCGCCGTCGACGCGAGCGGAAAGATGGAGCCGCTCGCGAGCTTGCCGCCCACCGATCCGCTGGCGGAGATCGTGGTCTTGCCGGGCGGCGAGCGGCTGGTCGCGGTCGGTAGCGATCACGTGATCCGGCTGCTCGATCGCAAGGGCAGCGAGCTCGCGCGGCTCGACAGCCCGGGCTTGCGGCCAGCCTCGCTGCGCGTGGCCATGCAGGCCGACGAGGGTGAAGCGCGGGTGGTCGCGTTGACGGCCGGCGAGTTCGACGGCGGCCAGGGGCGCTTTGCGATCGAGCTGCTGCCGCTCGAGATCGGCGAGGCCAGCATCGCGCTCGGCAGCCATCGGCGAGTGCTGCACCTCGACTCGCCCGCGACGGTCGACAACCCCACGCTCGCGCCCGACGGTCGATCGGTCGTGTACCTGCAGCGGCAGCGGCTCGGCAGCGCGACCTGGAAGGTCCACGCGATGCAGCTGGAGGACGGGCTCGAGATCTCGGTCGACAGCGAGATCCCCAACGGCCAGCAGCCGCGCTTCGGCTTGATGTCGGGCGGCCGCGTGCTGGTCGACGATGGCACCGGGATGGGTCGCGTCGTCGATCTGCGCGAGCGCAACGTCGAGCTGATCGGGCTGCGCTCGAGCCCGACCCTCAACCATCTCGCGGCCACCTACAGCGCCGGCCTGCGCGTGGCTCCGGCCAACAACTGGCTGGCGGTCCATCAGCTCGAGCGCGACGATCTGATCTACCTCGGCTACGAGCAGATCAACGTGACCGACGTCGGGCTCTCGCCGAGCGGCAAGTCGGTGGCCTGGGCGCTGGGCGATCGCGTGGCCGTCGAGGCGGTCGGCTCCAACGTGGTGTTCGAGGTCCCGGGCACGCGTCCGCACGCGCAGCGCTTCGTCAACTTCCTCGACGAGGAGCTGCTGCTGACGCTCGACTGGAACGGCGGCGCCAAGCTGCTGCGCTGGCACGACGGCGAGGTCGTGGCCGCGGTCGACCTCGCCAACAGCACGCAGATGTCCGAGCTCGCGCGCGACGGTCAGGGCAACGGCGTGATGTTCGTGCGCACCAACTTGTGGCAGAACCCGACCGTGGTCGAGCTGCGCGAGCGCCAGTTCGGCGCGCGCTACCTGACCTACGCGAGCGCGAACCTGGCCGGGATCTTGGCGCCCGCCGACGCGCCGCTCGAGGACTGGGGCGCGTGGACGCTCGACGGGGCCGGCAAGCTGCGCAGCTTCACGCTCGGGCAGCTGCGTGATGGCGTGGACACCAAGGCGGCGCTGGAGGGCGGCGAGCTGCTGAGCTTCGGCCTGCCCGAGCAGTTCGCGGTCGACTCGCGCGGCAACCAGTACTGGGTGCGCACCACCGGCTCGCGCCCGACCCTGCATGTGGAGCGCGGCACCAAGGGCGACGAGCTCGAGCTCGCGCCGGGCTTCCTCGTGCGCCTGACTCCGAGCCCCGACGGCCGCCGCATCGCGGTCGTGCAGCAGCGCGAGATCAATCAGGTGCTGACCGTGATCGATGCCGAGACCCTGCAGCCGCTCTGGGCTCAGCCGCTGCCGCCGGTCAACGGGCTCGCGTGGTCGGACGCGAGCGAGCGCGTCGGCGTGCCCGCGAGCTTCGGCGGCGGGGTGGTGTTCGACGCGGACAACGGCTCGACCGAGGCGACCCGCTGCGGGCTCGCGTTCGAGGTTCGCCGCACGCCGCCGATGAACGTCGGCTTCTTCACGGCGCTCAACGTCTGCGATCTTTGATTGCCCCCGCGGCACGCGGTGGCTCGTCAAAGTCCATCCACGCGGCCTGTACGCGCTCACGATCGGTGGTGATGCCGCCCATCGTGGGACGGGTGCGGTCGTGAGGACAAAACCCGATCGTCGATCACGACGCGCCGCAATGATCTCGATCGCGCCTATCGGGGGTCGGGCCCGCCAGCGGTCGAGGATGACGCGAGCTCGCATGGCTGGCAGACAGACCTCGCGGTCGATCGCCGGGCGCAGCGCCGGATTTTCGAGTGGGCCGTGATGGATGTCTGTATGACCACGCTTCAATCACGTCCCGTCGCTCTGGTCGTCGACTGCGAGCCCGAGCAATCCGAGCTCACGGCCGAGATCCTCGAGTCGCTCGGGCATGAGGTGCACACGGCCGCATCGCAGCGCGAGGCCGAGCAGCGCCTGCAGGACACGCTCTACGACTATGCGCTGGTCGATCTGCAGATCCCGTGGGCGCGCGGCCGCGATCCCAAGATCGAGCGTGGGCTCAACCTGATCAGCCACGCGGCCAAGCTCCCGCTCGCGCGGCGACCGGGCGTGATCGCAACCACGGCGCTCGGTCGCGATCACGAGCTGTGTCGGCGCGCGTTCCATGCCGGGGCCGACGACTTCCTCAAGAAGCCCTACGACCGCGAGTCGGAGTGGCCGGCCCCGCGGATCCGTCGCTTGCTCGCGCAGCCTCGACGGCTGCGCTCGCGCGGGCCGTCGCTGGCCATGCTCGCGCGCGAGCCGGTCCGCGAGCATGGCCCGGAGATCGTGCTCATCGGCAACGAGCATCGACGACGCAGCGAGGTCACGATCGATGGCCACCGCATCGCGCTCGCGCGTCAGCAGTTTCACCTGTTCGTGCACCTGTGCGCGCACGCCCACGCGCATCCGGGTCAGTTTCTGGCGCTGCGCAGCTTGCCGGGGCTCGCCAGCGGTCATCGGCAGGCGCTCGGGCGCGTGCGCAGGGCCTTCGACGAGCAGCTGCCGGGCTTTTGGCTGACCGTGGCCGAGCGCGATCGATGCGGCGGCGTGCGCCTGCGGATCGGGCCCAGCAACATCAGCCTCGATCCGCGCCTCGACGATGCGCTCGCGGGGCTATTTGGCCCCCCGGCCCGCGTAGTGTGAGCCGCGGGCGACCGCTTCGCGGCCGTTCGCTCGCTGCGCGAGCGAAGCGGATCGGCTTGTGGTTTTCGACCGCACGTGGTGCCCCCGTGGGGGGCTATTCGGCCCACGGTGAGCGTTCGCGCAGCATGAATTCCTGACGCTGCAGCTCGAGCACCAGCGTGGGCCGCCACTCGTCGCGCCACGCCTGCAGCGCTTCGCTCCACGCTCGCGGATCGCTGAGGTTGGGACGCGGCGCGGCGACCAAGTAGACGTAGCTGGCGT